>JAPYPM010000084.1 GCA_029937635.1 Nitrospinaceae bacterium | reverse complement strand
CTACGATGAGGTTTGACGGGTTCATTGTCGAGCGGGGTCCGGATTCTTTTATTTCTCAAAAACCGCAGGCCATTGAATTATGCAAGAAGCTAGGCCTGGAAGATCAACTGACGGGCACAAGTCCGAATCATCCAAATACTTATGTTTGCCTTAAAAATAAACTGGTGACGATGCCCGATGGTTTGAGTCTTATGATTCCAACCAAGTTCTTGCCTTTCATTTTCAGCCCATTGTTTAGTTGGTGGGGAAAAATCCGTATGGGTATGGATTTGTTTATTCCAAAAAAAAAAGGTAATGATGATGAAAGTCTCGCATCTTTTGTAAGGAGACGGATGGGTAAAGAGGCACTTGAGAAAATGGCGGAGCCTATGTTGGCAGGTATCTATGCATCAGACCCAGAGCTTATGAGCATCAACAGTACTTTTCCGATGTTTGTCCAAACAGAGCAAAAGTATCGTTCTCTTATCATTGGAATGCTGGAACGGAAGCGGCAACAGTTGATCCATCAGCCTAAGGTGACAAAAGGAAAACAACCATTCTCTCTTTTTATGACGCTGAAAAATGGATTGGATGAAATGGTCGAAACGTTAGTTAATAAAGCGACTAATATTACTTTTTGTGCAGAAACCAAGGTAGTGGGTATTTCTCGTGCTGAAGAGGAATGGAGGTTGACCTTGGATGACGGGAGCTTTATTACTACAGACGCTATTATTTTGGCTACACCGGCTAAAATTTCAACACTTCTTTTAGCGGAGGTCTCTCCCAAGGTATCGAGTTTGCTCAATCAGATCCGATATGTTTCCACTGCGACCGTTTCCATTGGATATAAAAAAGAAGGCTTCCCGCATAAGCTTGATGGATTTGGATTTGTGGTGCCTAAGAAAGAAGGGAAACGTATTTTGGCATGTACGTGGACTTCATCTAAATTCCCTGAAAGAGTTCCAGAAAAATATGTCATGTTAAGGTGCTTTGTGGGTGGAGCGATGAGAGAAGAGTTAGCTGAACTAGAAGAAACCGCAATCGGTAATATGGTTCGCGAGGAGCTTCTTGATATCATGGGAATTGACTGTGAGCCAGTATTTTTAAAAGTATTTAAATATAAAAAATCAAATGTTCAATACCATTTAGGACATGCTGCGCTGATCGAATCGATTCGGAAAGAACTCGAATTGTTTCCAGGTCTTTTTGTTACAGGAAGTGCTTACACAGGTGTAGGTATTCCTGACTGTATTAGAGATGGGGAATACGCGGCCAAAGAGGCAATAGAATTTTTAACAAATAAAACTAATACCTAGGATTAGCATCTAACTAAACTAGCATCTAAAACTTTTGTTTTTATAATTTATTTTAGGAGAGTATATGAAGTGGGCATCCTATTTATCCACTAAAGATAATATTGAAGCATGTCTTGATGAATCGATAGAAGCTATTCGCAAGCAAATGGGAGGTGACGCAGTTCATCTTACCGTTATTTTTGTTTCATCTCAGTTCAAGGATCAGTACAACGCAATTCCTGATTTAATACGTGAGCGTATAGATCCAGGGCGTTTTTTAGGTTGCTCGGGTGGCGGAATTATTGGGGGTGGGAAAGAAGCCGAACAACAGCCCGCATTTAGTATAACCTGTGCGAATTTACCAGATGTAGAAATTCAGGATATTTATTCTGATACGATGACCTTGCCCGACCAGGATACGTCGCCTAATGTTTGGCGTGAATGGCTAGGGGTTAGCGTAGAAAAAAAACCAAGTTTTATTTTCCTTGCAGATCCTTTTTCGTTTCGCGGCGAGGAGTTTCTCTCAGGGGTCGACTTTGCCTATCCCAACAGTGGTAAAGTAGGGGGGTTGGCCAGCGGCGCGCAAATGAAGGGAGAAAACGCCCTTTATCTTGATGACAAGATTCATCGTAGCGGATTAGTTGGTATTGCATTAAGCGGTAATATTGGTATGGATACTATTGTCGCACAAGGATGCCATCCTATTGGGGAACCAGTTAAAATTTCCAAGTGTAATGATACCCTTTTAACCGGAATGGATGGACAGCCACCTCTTGATCTACTGCAAAAAATTCATGAAGAGTTAGACGAAAAAGATCAGAGTCTATTACAGACATCGTTGTTTTTGGGGATTGAGATGGATCCACTTAAAGATAACCCTCAACAGGGAGATTTTCTGATACGCAATATCATGGCTGTCGATAAAGAGTCTGGGGGGATTCAGGTAGGGGCCATGTTACGTGAAGGGCAATTGGTTCAATTTCATTTGCGAGATAAGGATATGTCTGCTGAAGACTTAAGGTTGGTTCTAAACCGATACAAAACCAAGGAGCATTCTGGGAAAGCCTCAGGAGCTTTACTATTCTCATGTTTGGGTCGCGGTCAATATCTTTATGAAAAACTCAATCACGATTCTGACATGTTCCGTGATCAGCTTGGGGATATTCCACTTGGAGGGTTTTTTTGTAATGGTGAAATTGGGCCAGTAGGGAAAACCACTTTCCTTCATGGCTACACCAGCTCTTTTGGAATTTTTCATCCTATTCACTAACAAATAACAAAAAGTATAAGCGGCCTGTAATTAAATTATACGTATAGTTACCCATTATTCTAAAATAAGCCTACGATAATATTTTCGGTCAGATATTCCCAATGAAAGTTACTATTATAGGCTCGGGTACAATGGTGCCCTCGAATGAACGAAATTCTTCAGGTGTTCTTCTTGAATATAAAAATACCTGCTCTATGGTTGACTTTGGTTATGGGTCAATGCACAGCCTTCTTAAAAAAGGACTTACATACCACGATATAGACCGCATCTATTTTACTCATAACCACCCGGATCATATTTGTGATTTGGTTCCGTTTCTTTTTGCATCGAGGTACCCTAAGGATCCTAGAAAGAAAGATCTACAAATTATTGCAGGCCCGGGCTTTAAACAATTTTTTGATACTCTCATGAAGGCCTATAAAAACTGGTTGGTACCTACTACCTATAAAGTGGAGATAATAGAGCAGGATGAAGAAACAAAATCTTACGGTGGGCTAGTTGTTACGTCAAAAAAAGTGAAACACATAGAACTGAGTCGTGGTTACCGGTTTGAGTTTTTCAATGGGAAATCGCTGGTGGTTTCTGGGGATACAGATTATTGCGATGAAATGATTGACCTTGGAAGAAAAGCAGATCTTATGATACTGGAATGTTCAATGCCAGATGAGATGAAAGTGCAAGGTCATATGACACCTACTGAATGCGGCAAACTTGCTCAGAAAGCCAACTGCAGAAAATTGTGCCTCACTCATTTTTACCCTGTGTGCGACCAAAAAAATGTGCGGGAAAAATGCCTCGCCGAGTATAGCGGCGACCTATTCTTGGCTGAAGATTTTATGGAGTTTAATTTTTAAAAAATTGAGGTAATTTTACGAACTTCATTGAAAAACAAATCAAGAACTGAAATTTCTTCCTTGAAGTAAGTAGTAGTTTTTTCAGCAGGAGTGCTAGGGAGGGACTCTAATCCTCAAACCCTTGCGAATGCGGTGTTTTAAGTTTTGTAATTATTCCAATTACGTCTACGACATATTATAAAGGCTTAAAAGGCCGAACTCTGTTTTAATCAAGAGTTTTCCCAATAGCAGTTAATTTTGAATTAGAGACGAAACATTTTTTTTGCTCATCTCATAATAGTTGACTGGCTGGTAGTTAGTTTAGCGTTGACCAGAATGTGATATAAATTGTTAAACTTTCACATAGTTCTAGCGTAGGGCGATTCCCCATCTTCTGGGTGAAAAATTCAATATCGCAGTTATTTTTTGTTAGGTTCAAGTTCTTACCAAGGGAACGATACTTCCAATGTATAAAGCTTTAACTTTCATTCTCGCATTCGTGACTATGCTAACCATTGTTGGTTTTATGGGCCAACTTTGGTGGGTTTTTGATTTGGCTAGTCATTTTCGCCCTCAGTATTTTATTGCACTAATTATTTTGGTCGTATTTTTTGCCAAAGCAAAAAAATGGAAATCAACTAGTGTGGGAATTGTTTGTGGTTTGGTCAACTTTATGTTGATAAGCCCTTATATTGGAACCATAAATTCAGTTACCGAGGTAGATAGACCAAAAATAAGAATACTTTCGATGAATTTGAGTCATTCTAATTCATCTTATAAAAAGGCAAAATTGATTATTAAGAAAACTCAGCCGAGTGTACTTATTTTACAGGAATTAGGTAATAGTTGGGGAAATGCACTTAGAGAAACTTTAACGGAGTTCCCTTATTCTGCAAAGCTTCCAGTAAACACTACTTATGGATATTTTCCTCTGCCAAAGTTTTTGTTACCACTATTCATACCAAAAGAAAAATTATTTATAGGAGTATTTAGTCATCTACCTTTTGAAAGAATCATGACAGATCAATCTGACTCTTATATAAGAGGTAGTTTTAAATTTAAGGAAAAGATGTTTACTTTATTTGGAGTGCATTTAACTTCACCTGTTGGTAAAGTTCGAACTGATGAACGCAATAAACAGCTAAATGGATTAGTGGAGGAAATTCAAAAAAACAACCAACCGACGGTGGTTGTTGGAGATTTTAACATTACACCTTGGTCTCTATACTTTCAAGATTTTATCCAAAAGTCCCGATTAAGAGATACAAGAAAAGGGTTAGGCATTTATCCGACTTGGTTAGCCCAGTTTCCTCCATTAAGTATACCTATCGACCACAGTCTTATATCTGATGGCATTGAAGTTGGTTCGTTTAGTTTAGGTCCCAGTTTTGGCTCGGATCATTTGCCGATTATCTTGGATTTTTCCATAGATTGAATTCTATGTGCAGTAACAAAAGGTTCTATAAGTGTCCTACAAGCATTTTTGTAAAAATGCTAAAAAGAGGTAGTGCAGGAAATCCTCGTATTTACTAGGGGAAAAGAATGCCGGAGGAGGGACTCGAACCCTCAAACCCTTACGAGTGCAGGATTTTAAGTCCTGTGCGTATGCCAATTCCGCCACTCCGGCATATTGTGAAGATTAAACGCGACAAATTTTAACATAATATAAGTTATTTCCAATAGAAGTTAATTGAGAGTTGAAGAGGATGATTTTTTCTTGGGAGCGAGCGTGCGCAATCCGAAACGTATTTTAGAGAAAATTCTTGGTAATAGGAAAGATCTTGATCGGCTCGAAGAAACCAGTGAGTCCCTTGAAGAGTTAATAGAACTCCTGAGAGACCTAGTGAGATGCAGACGAACGCGGCGATGGATCTCAGATAATTATGGCATTGATATTATCGTTTCTACGACTACCTTTAACCGCCTGCTTGAAATACCACAGATTAATTTCATAGAAAACTCAAACCGTTTGCTGGAAGTAGATACGGTTTCCCTCAAGGAAACTAGAAACTTGGATGATGGTGTTACAGTGGGAAATATAAATATGATATTAAGAGAGTTGTACCGTAACCTAGAATCTATTCAGGGTCGACGAGAGAATGAATATCCTAGTCTTTTGCTAATTGATGAGATGCGTACCGAGTTGATTGATGTAGTGGTTAAACAAATAAACTCTATGAAAAAGCTAAACGGAAGGCTAACAGGGTATATGTTGAATTTGAGTAAAGTGAGCCTCATTGAACGTAACTTTGAAAAACTTTTTCCGAGCTCGATTAAAATTGGTTCCTTGCGTAAGATTTTGCCGATTGTGGAAAAAGAAATTGAGTTTTACCGGAAATGTAGTGAGATGAATAATCGTTGGGAGGCACTCGGAATTGATATATTTAAAATCATTCGCGACGGTGGTCTTACTAATTTAAGGGAGAATATTCAGGAATTAGGAAACCTGCTATGGAAAATTGTTTATAACCAAAGACAGTTGGAACAGTGTCTAAAAATCTTAGGAATTGATTTTAAGGATACTAGAGGGATGTTTGATGCTAATAGTTTAAATTTAAACAATATATGAATGCATTTTACAGTCATGGTCGATATGTCATGCTGTTGCAGTTGATGTTCTAAGCTTTGACCTGAAAGCCTTCCACTTTATCCAAAAGTAACTGCTTTAAACTTGTTTTTTCCTGAGCTGTACGGAGTGCTTCTTTCCCTTGATCCTTGATCTTATTATATCTAATATCTAGCCTTTTAAGGTTCGTAAAAAGTGGCAGGAACTTAGCCAAGTAAACAGCCCCTTCGTCAGTGATATCATTATCGGTTAGATTGAGGCTCTGTAGGCTTAGGAGATTGTCAGAGACAGCAATATACTTAACCCCTTCATTCCCAATTTGGTTATAAAACAGGTTAAACGAAGTAAGGTTTACTAGTACTTTAGACTGAGCCAAGTACTTGGCTCCCTGGTGGCCTATGAGATTGGTGCCCATGTTAAGAGAGGTCAAATCTCTTAAAAATTCAAATTTTGAAATATCTTTAGCCCCGTATTCTTTAACATAACCGGCTGTTATATCTAAAGTTTTTGAATCTTTGCTTAGGTTTGCTTGAACTAGCTGTTCAGTTTCAGAAATAGACTTTGTATAACCTTTAGCCTCCTTATTTCCCTCGTAATGCATGGTATTACTTCCTCAGAATTATATTTTTTATTATCTGATCATTATACATCTCACCTGCCACTTGGGCAATAACGATACTTAGATAAAAGGTGATTTTTTATATAAACTGATTTTAGAAAATATAAAATTAGGTCTGGAATGATGTATTTTGTTTGCTTTTATCAGGAAATATTTTATGATTAAGAAAACTCATAAGATGATAGTAATTGAGATCAAAGGGAGCTGTTAGGATGGGTAAACTATATCAATCCGACTTAGAGATGAGTCTCGGAAATAATGTGATTGTGACACAGATGACTCAGGCGGTTAACTGGGCGAGGAAATATTCTTTTTTTATTTATCCGTTTATTACTGCATGCTGTGGTATGGAGTTTATGTCAGTGGCCGGCCCAAGATATGATCTAGATCGTTTTGGTGCAGCATTCCCTAGGTTTTCTCCTCGTCAGGCAGATTTGTTAATGGTAGTGGGAACTATCAGTCATAAACAGGCACCCATCCTAGTTAAAGTTTACAACCAAATGACGGAACCTAAATGGGTAGTGGCCTACGGAGTTTGCACAGTCTCTGGTGGGTTTTATGATAACTATACTACTGTGATGGGGATAGATACCATTATCCCGGTGGATCTTTATATCCCGGGTTGCCCACCACGCCCCGAAATGGTGATTGACGGATTGATCAACCTTCAGCAGAAGGTTCAAAATGAGACTTTGCAGGATCATGTAAAAGGCCCTTCGCCTGTAACTCCGGCAGAACGGCTTTGAGTTTAATTTTTTTTCTCAACTCCTATACAATTTCCTAATAGAGTTTTGCAGGTTTTTTTGATCCATTTCCTAGCGGCTTCTCGTTCAATCTGGCTTATACCCTTATAGGAAATCATTTTTTCTATACCTTCCACTTTTGACAATATGTAAGAGTTAAAATCTTCTCCTTCTGTACTTTTTAAGTTGATTGTCCCGTCTGGTTTCACAAAGTTCTTTTTAAGATACTCGAAGTAAATCCGCAGGTTGATAACAGGGTCTTTAAGCAGCAATTGATTTTGGAGAAACAAAAAAGCTTCCTTTTTACGATTAATTTTGTAACCCAGCCGTACATTATCTTTTTTATTCATCTGCAGATCAAAAAAACTGAATGCTTTTTGTCTAGTTTCCTCGGATATCCCTGAATCGAGGACCGGTAGGTGTTTTGCTGCAACGATTTCCAAAAGGAGAGCTGGATTGCCTGTTTGTTCACTGAGATAGGCAAACTCTGTTGGAAAATCTTGATTTAACTGTGATACTTCATTTAATAGAGGGTTAATCATATTAATCACTTTTCTTAGATGTGTTAGTTGATTTTCATTAAATGGGGCCAAAAACCATTGAGTTTCTTTGGGAACGACGAGTTCTTCGCGAATAGGACGTGCGTAAAAGCTATTAAGCATTTCAGAAAAATCTTCAATAAAAAAGGTTTTAATTGTGTCCTCAAAGTAAGGAAAATTTAAAAGTAAAAAACGGGGGTCGGAAGTAATGTTTAAACTATAGGCTTCTAGTTCGTTGGCTGGGCCAAGAAATTTTTGGGTTAGATGTAGAGATTCGTGAAAGTGGGTAGCGTCCCCGTATGCTTTGTCATCAATTAAAATAGCAGCAGGTGAAATACGAATGGTATCAAAGGTAGTATGGGCGAACTGGTTGGGCGAAAGTAACGTGTCGGGCCAAGACTGAATGACATACTGACGCAGCGGTATTTCACGTAATTTTGGCCGTATTTTTTTGAGTTTTTCTAAAACCTTGCGCATTCTATTTGCGGCTTTCAAATGAAGTGACTCTCCTTTATGACATTTTTCACATCCCAGTGAATGAAACCCTGGGATTGAAAAAATAACAGGGGTTTCCTCTGGATGAAGCGAGATAGGCACATTGAATGTGTCGGAAGGTGGATTTTTGTTTGGGAGTGAATGTGGAAGATGAGGTTGAATGAGTCTGTTGAGCTCTCCTACGTCGGTGGTGGTCAGGACGCTTTGGGCAAAAAGGTTGGATGGATTGCAAAGATAGAAAATAAGTAAATAAGGAGCAATCAAAAATCTTCTGATCATGAGGCGGGCTTTAACCAAATGAATTTCAGATTATTTATCAAGAATATTTAAACGTTGCCAGACGCTTATCACTTTGCGACCATTCCGATCTTCTTTGACTCCGTCCCACACTGCAAGGGCAACCATAGCAGGGTCTTTGCGAGTTAAATCTGCGTCCCATTTCCCGACCTTTGGCATATCCCTAAGGAAAACTACGGTCCATACACCATCTTTCCATTCGCCATAGCCTTCCACATTTTGGTTTTCAGCGGGTTGAGGAGTGATCGTTCCAAAACCTTCGGCGTTTAATTCCTCGACAGAATTTTCCGAAGTCAGGTTAAGCTTAGTTACTGGATTAGACATGACACCACCAAAAATTAGTGCATCCATATCTACATCACCAGAGTACTCTTGATCCCCTTCAGCTTCTAGTGTTTCTTCTAGGCCAGATTTCCAGTGCCAAATAT
>JAPYPM010000083.1 GCA_029937635.1 Nitrospinaceae bacterium | reverse complement strand
CGGACTTTATTCATACCCAAGTCCCTCGATGCTGATCGACATTCAGGTCTTCCTTTGGGGTTTTTAAAGGGTTGGTACCGGAAGATAATTCTTCAAGTGGAAGTTCGAATTCTTTTTTGATTGCTAGTTCAACTTTTCTCGATTTTTTTAATACCGCTACCGGATCGATCGATGTGTAAGGCCCGACAAATACTGCTTGATAGCCCCCGCTCAACAATTTTATCTGCAAACTCTATATCGTTGTCTTCACTCAACCTACCCGTATATACCGCTACAAGATCTGGTTTAAAATTTTTTATCTTTTCCAATGTTTCTTGGTGAGAGAGACCCTGAACCTGAGCATCTAGTAATAATGTTTTATGTCCTTTCATTTCAAGATAACAACCCGCTTCACCCAGCCAAATTGGATACCAGCTAGAATGAGAAAGTGATACAAAGTCACATCTCGCGTTGCGCATATAGTCCTGCACATAAGGTGGGCTTAATAAAACAACTTTTGCCATGGTTTACCCTTCACTAAAATTGAAATCTTATTCCTAACTAATTTCTTAAGAATAATGGAGATCATACCATTTCAATGTTTTCCTTTAAAGTCGTATCCGAGTTCAAGGAAATAAAGTTATTATATTGATGCCATGGAATCCAAGGCCAAGCATGGTGGATTCCATGCATGTTTTGCTCAACACTTAAAACACGCTGAAACCATCTTGCGCGACGAACACGTTTGACTTGATATCCACCTTGTTCTACGGCATGCGGCAAGTAACAAATGAAATAGGCATGGATGAAAAATATAAAAAATCGAGGAATAATCCAAGCCCAAAATACTGCTTTAAAAAATCCAAAAAATATAGAACCAATAATCAAAACTCCCACAAGAGAGTTTGATACCAGATCGGCTATATGCTGCCCTCTAGTCATAGGGTGAAAACTTTCTGGAATATTCTTAAAATCAAATTTTCTATTAGAATCAACTAGTACTTTGGGAAAAAATAAAAAAGTAGACTGGATTCTAGGATAAACTGGGTCTTTCACAATATCCCCTGCCCAACGGTGGTGGATCAAATGTTCTCGGCGCCTGGCAAAATACCCAGGATAAATAGAAGCAATAGAAGCTATCCAACCAGCGGCATTATTCAACCATTTAAACTTAGAAAAATTTTGATGCGAAGGTTCGTGCCAGGCGGTAAAAGAGAGGTTCATAAGCAACGTTCCAAACACCACTGCCACCCAAAAAGGTAGCACTTCATTATGATAGAACCAGCCTAAGACCGGGAGTCCAACAACCACACATAAAACTAAAACTCCAGTAATCCCATCAATAATAGGCTTTACGCTATTAAATTCAATAGGTTGCTTCATCAAAACCTACTCCCATAAAAAACTAAGAAACTTCTCTACACACTAGTTTACAATCATCTTAATTTTAAGTGAAGACATTACGCTGATCGGTCTCAAGCCAAAAATTTTAAACCAATTCAAGTTTTATACCTTCACTAAATATTCTATTCCGTTGGCACACTCTAAGCACTAACTTTTCTTGAATTCATGAGGGATTTTTTTACAAGATCATCTTTATGAGTATGGTAACCAATATCCATAAGGAGAGATAAAAAAATGGGAACAAGAAAAATTGTAAATATGGCAGACACCGCCAAACCACCAATCAAAGCGGTGCCCATACCGCGATAAAGTTCAGTTCCGGCTCCCTCACCTAACGCTAGTGGTATCATCCCGCAAACGCTGGAAATAACTGTCATCATAATCGGTCTCAGTCTGGTTTTACAAGATTTTAAAAGTGCCTCTCTCTCATCCATGCCAAATTTAATATTGTTTAGCATCTGGTGAATTATAAGAATGGCATTGTTCACAACGATACCAGCAAGAATAACAATTCCTAACTGAGTTAATATATCGAATGTAATCCAGTTCCAGTTCCCAGCAAGAACCTCAGCGTCAGAGATCTTCCATTCTTTAAGAATATCCAGAATATTTTGTCTTTGTAGAAAGTTATTACCAACAATCCCAAGGAATGAACCAGATACGGCAAGAACTACCGTAAGCATCACAATGAGCGGATGTAAAAAAGAAGCAAATAAGGCTACCAACAAAAGATAAATAAACCCTATCGCGTAATAAAAACTATTCATAAGAGATTTTTGTGTCGTAGCAAGCTCATCTGCTGCACCCCCTACACCTAACCCAAAATCTTTACCTAAAGTTTGCCTAGCTGGCATTAGTTGCTCACTCTCAATCCGATCTATCACCTGTTGCATTGGAAAATCTTTTTTAACCTGAACTCTTAAAACAATAGCTCGTTCTTTCTCTATATGGTCGATACGGGCAGGACCCGCATCAACTTCAATCTCTGCCAAGTGACCTAAATGGGTCATCTTATTTTCTTTAGTCCAAATCGGAAGATCTTGATAGTCATTCAAACTAAGTTTGCTTCCATTTTTTCTCTGTACCAACACAAAATCAATGGGCTCTCCTTGATCATTATATTCTCCCAAGTATTTACCCGCATTAAGTGACTCAATAATATTCCCCATTTCATTCATTCCCATATTAAGCCTAGCTGCCTGTTCACGCCGCGGAATAAATCGGAGCTCTGGATTGCCAAATTTAAATTCTGGCCTAACTGAATGCACGCCTTCGCTGCCCGAAAGTTTACCCATCAAATGTAACGCGGTATTTTTTAGTTTTAGGATATCAGGGCCGGTAATTTCTAGCTGGAAGGTTTTGTCAGCCGAACGAAATATTGGCCTTTGTATTGCGAAGGCAAATCTATAACCCGGAATCTTAAAAATCTCTTTTCCCATTTCTCTAGCCTTGATGGCCATTTTTACTTCCCCACGCTGACCCGAGGCCAACTCTTTTTTTACAATAGCGCCTCCACCATTGAATCGAGAGGCGAACACCGTAAAATTACGGTCCACATCTTCCATCTCAACAATCTTATCTTCATAAGGTGCAAAGTAATTCATATTTGTTTTTGCAGGTACCCCTGCCACTGGTTCTATTAGCATAAAAACCATATTAGTATTCCCGTAAGGAAGGTAGTCTTTCTGGGGAAGAATGGTAATGCTCCATAACATTACCGTAACAATTCCACCGATTACTCCCACTTTAGCTATAACCCCTTTGGTCGACTTATCCAATAGATGACTCATAATATTTCCGTATACCTCTACCACCTTGGAACCAAAAATAACTACCGAACGAAGCAAAGTACGATGAAGAAATCCTGGTTCATAAATCTCGCCTGGACTGAGACGGATCAACAAAGTAGTTAAAGTGGGGATCACCGTAATAGAAACAATCAAAGACAAAGAAATACTACCGCTAATGGTAATCGCAATATCTCTAAACATCTGCCCCGCTTCCTCTTCAATAAAAACTATTGGAACAAATACAGCTAAGGTAGTTAGGGTAGAAGCAAGAACTGCTCCCCAAACCTCGGCAGCACCATCGTAGGCCGCCTTTAATACACCTTTTCGCATCGTAAGATGTCGATAAATATTTTCTAAAACAACAATAGAGTTATCTACTACCATGCCAACTGCGAAGGCCATCCCCGCAAGAGAAATAATGTTAATACTCCGACCCAAAATTTTTAGAATAATAAACACCGCCATTAAGCTAACCGGAATACTTATGGCGATAATCAAAACCGAACGCACTGACCCTAAAAATAACAATAGGACCATGACAGCTAATATAGCTCCAAGACTAAGGTTAGATTTAACCAGTCTCATCGATTCATCTATATAATCCACATCCTTATAAACAGTTTTTAGTTTGAGGGGTATTCCTCGATTAAGCAGCTCCTTGTTTAATTTCTCTACCATTTTTGCTGCTTCGTTACAGGTCTCTACCACGTTAGCTCCTGCCTTCCGAATCACACCAAATGCGTTAGACAATTCACCACTAATACGAACCAAGGAATCTGTTCTCTTATAACTGTCCTCGACAACAGCAAAGTCCTTTACTCTAATGGTGCGATCCCCATCGCGCTTAATCACTGTCTCCATAATTTCGCTCGTACTAGAAAATTCCCCTAATGCACGAACCGTGTAAGCTCTTCCTTCTTCATCATGAAATCCTGCACGCGTATTTTTGTTTTCATCTCGCAATCGTTTGACAATTTCATCGTAAGTTATTCGCAAACGGGCAATACTATAGGGATTAAATTCAACTCGCATTTCTCTTTCTTCTCCACCAAAATGCCAAACGTCTGCTATTCCAGCTACTCTTCGTAACGCAGGAATAATAATATCCTTCCCTATTTCGTATCTATAGTTCTGGTTTATTTTTGGCATTTTCGGATCCGGCTTATCAAAAACAATCCACATAATAGGATTTGAATTATCTGTAGAGACACTTTTAAGGGTAGGTTTATCCGAAAGAACAGGTAGATCCTTCACTTGCTGCAGCTTGTTATTAACATCGATCATTGCAATTTTCTTGTCAGTACCCCAATCAAACTCTAGAGTGATGGTACTCAAACCATGCTGACTACGGGAGGTCATTTTCTTTAAACCTTCAACAGACTCCAGTTGTTCTTCTAAGCGGCGAGTTATATTACGTTCTACTTCATTTGGAGACAGACCAAGATATTCTGTGCGGACTTCTATAAGGGGTTTATCGATCGTAGGTGTCAGTTGACGGGGAAGCGTGTTAAAACAAATAATACCGACCACAACTACGAGAGCCATCACAACAGTAACAGAATGATAGTTGCGTATAGATTGGTCGATTAGCTTCATTAGGTTTCCGGTTGATCAGGTTTTGTTTGTTTTTTTTGTCTTTGGATCAACATCAGAAACTGTTCCTATTTCAGGCTTCAAGTTAGTGATAAATACTTTTACACCAGGAAAAACAGCGCCTGAACCTCTAAGAATCAAATCTGAATCTGATGAAAGTTGATGGGTAAAGTCATCTATCTCGACCAGTTCATCTTTCTCTTTATAAGCATTTACAGGAATAAGATGCGCCTTGCCTTCTTTAACCACATAAACGACAGTTCCCTTTTCACTTATTACCAGCGCGACAGAAGGAATATGCATTACATTTTCACGAGCACCAAAATTCATCATTCCTACCAAAGTAAGTCCTGGGAATAGAGCACGGTTCGGTCGATTTAATTCCATCTGAACACGTATATTCCCAGAATAAATATCTGCATCTGGAATCACTCTCAACTTACCCCTCTGCTCGAATTTTAAACCAAGCTCCTTAACCCAAAAATCAATACCTTTCAGATTTTTCAGCTTATTTCGATATGACTGAGGCATTTCAAGTACCGCTTTCAATCGAGCCGAGCTAACCATTTCGATAACTTTTGATCCTGCCTGAACAAAAGTTCCCTCTTCAACTTTTTTATTTATGACTACTCCACTAAATGGCGCGTGAATAAGAGTTTTTGAAAAACTAAGCTGTGCCTTCTCTAACCGCTTAACAATTCCCTTTCCTTCTGCCTTAAGTTGTTCTATATCTCCCTGACGAGATTGTTTGGCAGCTTCAAAAGCTGCCTTACTTTCAAGAAGTCTTTCTTCAGTCTGCCGAACCCTATCATCTGCTTCGTCAAGAATCGATAGAGCAGTCACTCCATCTTTTACTAGCTTCTGGAACCTGTCCTGTTCCTTAATAGCTAAATCAAGAGCACTTTCACTTACTCTAACCCTCGCTAACAATTTTTCTTTCTCTTCTGGTCGTAATCCTTCGACAGCCTTTTTAAACTCCTCTTTAGCCACAGACATTTCCGCTTCAAGCTCTTCTATCTCAAGCTTGTATTCTCTAGAATCTATTTGTGCCAACAGATCGCCAACTTCGACCGTATCGCCTTCTCTTACTGCAATCTCTGTAATCTGTCCCGCTACTTCTGAATTGATGATCACGCGTTGTTCTGCCTGAATATTCCCAACCGTACGCACTTGATCTGTCACATCTTTAAAAATAATCTTACCAATTTGAACCGGCAGAGAAAATTCACGCTTCTTTTTTGTAACCTCTTCTTTTTTCACACATCCTGAGGACATAAAAAAAATAATTTGAACTGCCAAGGCACTCAAAATAGAGATCCTGATCATAGATAAAATTTTTGTTATAATTATCGCCATAAATATAGTTTTAGATTAAATTTCTTCTTACTATTGGAATAGTACTAAGTCCTGTCGAAAAATAAACCCACTATTATGAAAACCACCTTCTCTGATAATCCTTGTCTAATAAAAGAATTCGATTATCAATTATTGGATACCGGAAACTTTAAAAAGCTAGAGAGATTTGGACCTTACACATTTGTTCGTCCTGCTCCCCAGGTCATTTGGCCACCGCAATTGGTTGAAAGCGAATGGGGTAAAGCTAACGGAGAATTCCGACATCACAAAGGGAAGTCCACGGGGGGTGGGGAATGGATATTCCGAAATCCAGTTCCCAAAAATGGTTGGCCACTCCGATTTCAAAATCTCATTTTCACCGTTCAAACCACCTCTTTTGGGCATTTGGGTTTATTCCCCGAGCAAGCCCAAAACTGGGACTGGATAGCAAACCAGATTAAAGAGCTTAACGGCTATAAACCCAATGTTCTTAACATGTTTGGCTATACCGGGGCAAGCACATTAGCAGCTGCTGCAAAGGGGGCAAATGTCACGCATTTAGACGCGTCCAAAACTTCCGTTACCTGGGCGAAAAAGAATTTAGAGTCCTCTGGCCTTTCTGATTGCTCGGTCCGCTGGATAGTAGATGATGCTGAAAAATTTCTCCTGCGTGAAAACAGACGTAACCGAAAGTATGATGCCCTCATAATGGATCCCCCATCTTTTGGAAGGGGACCTAAGGGAGAAGTTTGGAATATTGAAACTCAAATGACTACATTACTAAAATTGTGTAAAAATATTTTATCCGATTCTCCTAAGTTTATTTTGTTAACCACACATTCTCCGGGGGTATCTTCCCTGACTTTGAAGAATATGTTGATCAAGTTTTTGGTTTCTCCTAATTCTGGGACTTTTCAAATGGGAGATATGTCGATTTACGATACTGCATCAGATCTTCAACTTCCCAATGGGTTTTACGCCCGTTTTTCGGCTAACTCTTAAAAAGGAATTTATGACTCTTAATTTTTATAACCTAATCAAGGACCACGCAGAACAAACCCCTGATCAACCAGCAATTATTGACGGTGAATCCATCCTCACTTACAAACAACTACTCAAACAAATTGAACTTTTTTCTGGAGGATTGATCAATTTACATTTAAATTCTGAAAGTAAACTTGGGCTACTTTGCCTAAATCAAAAAGAATATTTAGTGGCCTTGATGGGAGCTTTTTTAAAAGGTATCACAGTGATACCTTATAACTTCCTATTGCAACCCGAAGATCAAATCTATATTACAAAAGACGCAGGTATCGACTCTATTGTTGTGGACTCAGTATTTATCAAACCGGAAACTATTCCTTTCCTTCAAACCTTTAAGAATATAATAGTGGTTGGACCTACCAATCCTATAAAAATCGGCAATAACGCCCTATCTTACGAAACCTTTTTAGCAAATGCCGACTGTACAAAAGCAAAGGTACAACATGACAAATTGGACTCTATCCCGGACATAATTTTATACACTTCAGGAACAACGGCAAAACCTAAAGGAGTGATGCTTGATGAATCTCAATTTTTTGCAAATAGCCAGGACACTTTAACTCATATCCCAATCACACGTGACGATCGTGTCATTGTGGCGTTGCCCTTATTTCACTCATTCGGAAATATTCTGGCAATGATGGTTTTCATGACTGGCGGCACACTTATTCTTCTAAAACAATTCGCACCTAAATCTATTCTTCATAATATTGAAGAACGCAAAGCAACTATTCTTCCTCTAGTCCCAACTATATACAGTTTCCTTATTGATCTATATGCTCGTGGTAATTACGATGTTTCATCTTTAAAATACTGTATCTCAGGAGGCGCTGCCCTTCCCCACGCTTTACTTAAAAAAGTAGAAGAAACGCTTCAAGTTTCGGTAATAGAGGGGTATGGTCTCACAGAAACTTCCCCCGTAATTGCGGTCAACAGATTCAAGGACGGGAGTTTTCCTGGGTCGGTTGGGCCCGTTATTCCTAATTTAAAATTGAAGATAGTTGACGAAGCAGGAAACGAAAAAGTATCGGGAGAAGTAGGCGAAATCCTAGTCCGTGGAAAAACTGTCATGCAGGGATACTGGAACCTTCCTAAAGAAACAGCTAAAACGATAACTTCGGATGGTTGGTTAAAAACGGGTGACCTAGGTCATCTTGACAAAGAAAACCGACTCTTTATTTCAGCAGGAAGAAAAAAAGACCTAATAATTCGCGCCGGGGAAAATATATCTCCACTCGCGATTGAGAATGTATTAATGAATCATCCTGCTATCGCCGAAGTTGCAGCCGTAGGAGTGTCCGATGAAAGAGCCGGAGAACGCGTAAAGGTTTTCATTGCACTAAGAACTAATGCAACAATAACCGAAAGTGAACTCAAATCTTTTTGTCGAAAAAATCTCCCAGCATTCATGCTTCCCGACCACTTCCAAATCATGGAAGAACTGCCAAAAAATGCAACAGGGAAAATTTTAAAAACTGAGCTCAAAAAAAACTAAACAACTACTATCAGAAAAAAATAATAAGAACAGACAGCTGATTAACTTATATATCCTTAGCGCACCGAAAACCTAAATTCTCAAACCGATACCCCCTGAAGAACGCCTTTCGCCAAGCAGAACGTAAGGTTTCTATTCCTCCTCCCCAGGACCCTCCGCGTAAAAGTTTCTCATTAGCTCCTCCGTCAAAGTCAGGAGCATTTATTCGCGTTGGTCCCGACGGATTATTTTTGGGGCTAATGATGTAATAGTTCTGTTCGATATCAATCCAATCGGAAACCCATTCAGCGACATTTCCCGACATATCATGAAGCCCAAGGGGGTTTGGTGGAAACTTACCCACGGGGGCTGTATACTTATAGCCATCAGAAGCATCTGCAACTCGAACATTCATATCACAATTCATATCACAAAAATTTCCTCTTGATGAATCAAATTTTTCTCCCCAATAGTATTCTGTAGTT
>JAPYPM010000082.1 GCA_029937635.1 Nitrospinaceae bacterium | reverse complement strand
CAAGACACAGTGAAGGTCAAAGATATATCAGAGCTTGCGAGCGAAGCATAGTATTGTATTTTTTGGATTGTGATAGAATGCCCTTCCTTTGCAACCGATAAACCTAGAAAAGACCTTGATGAATAAAGAAAACGACGCCGACCCGACCACTTCCAATTTCATTCGAGAGATTGTTAAAGACGGTATAGCAACAAATAAGCAGGAGGGGCATATTTGTACTCGTTTCCCGCCCGAACCAAACGGTTTTCTCCATATTGGCCATGCCAAATCCATTTGTCTCAATTTTGGCCTTGCTAATGAGTTTGGAGGAACATGCAATCTACGCTTTGATGATACTAATCCTAGCAAAGAGGAAGAAGTTTATGTTCAATCCATTATAGAAGACATCAAATGGCTAGGTTTTAGTTGGGCTGGAGAAATACGCTATACCTCTGAATACTTTGATCAATTATATGATTGGGCAGTATGTTTAATTAAAAAAGAGTTGGCGTATGTAGATGACTTGAACGCTGATGAGATAAGGGAGCACCGAGGCACACCGACTCAGTCTGGGAGGAACAGTCCGTTCCGAAACCGCTCTGTCGAAGAAAATATAAATTTGTTTGCAAGTATGAAAAATGGTGAGTTCTCTGATGGTGCTAAAGTTCTGCGGGCAAAAATTGATATGACTTCAGGCAATCTCAATATGCGAGACCCTGTCCTTTACCGAATTCTAAGAGCACACCATCACCGGACGGGAGATCAATGGTGTATTTATCCAATGTACGACTTTGCACATGGTCAGTCTGATTCAATTGAGAAAATTACGCACTCCATTTGCACGCTAGAGTTTGAAGATCATCGACCACTTTATGATTGGATCATCAAAAATTTGGGAATTTATCACCCACAGCAGATAGAATTTGCACGACTTAATCTTGGTTATACTTTGTTGAGTAAACGAAAGCTTTTACAATTAGTAAAGGAAGATCATGTTTCAGGTTGGGATGATCCGCGCATGCCTACTATCTCAGGGATGCGGCGCCGCGGATATACGCCCGAATCGATCCGCGATTTTTGCGAGCGTATCGGAGTTGCGAAAGCTAATAGCACTGTTGAAATGGCGTTGCTGGAGCATTGTGTTCGAGAAGACCTAAACAAAAAAGCTAAAAGAGTGATGGTAGTATTACGTCCCTTAAAATTAACCATCACAAATTATCCTGAAGGGCAGATAGAAGAACTCACCGCCGAGAACAACCCGGAAGATCCGAAGTCTGGTACCAGAAAGGTTCCATTTTCCAGAGAACTTTATATTGAACAGGAAGACTTTATGGAAGACCCTCCAAAAAAGTTTTTTCGCCTTGCACCAGGAAAAGAAGTCCGACTCAAGCACGCTTACATTATTAAGTGTGAAGAAATGATAAAAGATCGTAATGGAAATATTACGGAATTAAAATGTACCTATGATCCAGACTCAAAGACAGGCGGATCAACGGCTGGAAGAAAGATTAAGGGTACCCTCCACTGGGTATCGGCACAGCATGCGAAAAAAGCGGAAGTGCGGATTTATAATCACCTCTTTATTAATGAAAACCCTGCCAATGGTCAAGGAGATCTCACCTTAAGCTCTGGACTTAATAAAGAATCTTTAGAAATTTTGCAAGACTGTAAAATTGAACCGTCTTTACTCGATTCGAAGCCAGGTTCTCGATTCCAGTTTTTACGGATGGGTTACTTTTGCGCTGATTTAAAGGATTTTACTCCCGATAGTCCGGTGTTTAATCGAGCCGTAACATTGAGAGATACTTGGGCGAAAATTGCAAAGCAAAAGAAATAGATTTTAAAATTAAAAGTAGAGAAAATATTTTTTTGAAGTGAAAAAATTTGGGTCATTTCTTCATTTGGTAATCTAGTATGTGTATATAAATTTTTGGAGTTGCAATGCAAAAACAACTAAAGGCTTTCACTGAGTTAAGACAGTTTCAATTTTTTTTCATTGGAATAATTCTTTTGTCAGGAGTAATCGTAGGGTTGGATTCATATCCTAAAATCTCTGATGAATACGGAACGATATTACATTCACTAGACAGGATTATTTTGGGGCTCTTTGTTTTTGAAATCTGTCTCAAACTAGCTTCATTTGGGCCAAGGGTTCACGAGTTTTTTAAAGATGGATGGAATGTATTTGACTTTATTGTAGTTGGAGCATGCTTTCTGCCATTTGATGGCCAGTCCATTATTGTATTAAGACTTCTTAGAGTCTTGCGAATTGTTCGGCTTGTGGGAACTATCCCAGAGTTAAAGTTAATCGTGAACACACTTTTAAAAAGTATCCCGTCCCTAGGGTATATAGGTATTTTGTTATTTATTCTGTTCTATATCTATGCTTGTTTGGGTACTTTCTTATTCCGTGAGAATGACCCCATCCATTTTGAAAGCCTTCACATATCACTCTTGAGTCTTTTTCGAGTGGCTACTCTAGAGGATTGGACCGATATAATGTATACGGCCATATACGGTTGCCAGAACTATGGCTATTCTGGGGCGAAGGACTTGTGTATAAACTCACATGCTTTTCCTTTTATAGGGTGGTTTTATTTTGTGAGTTTTGTTTTGCTAGCGACTTTCATCTTTTTCAATTTATTTATTGGTGTGATCATTAGCAATATGGAGGATATAAAGGAAAAGGAGAGACTGCGACTGGACCCTGACCTGGCAAGGTTGGGAAAGTCTGAGTCTGACATTAAGGTATTACTCAAGAAAATTAAAAAAGACATGGTTTTACTGGAGTCCCATGTATCTTTTCTGGAAACCGTAGAGGAGCAAAGATTCAAAGAAAAGCGGTAAACACTTTAGCTCCAGATTTAAATGAATAAATAGAGATGCTATTAAAATAAGAGAAATAATTAGATGAACTAGATTTTTCTATATCTAGTGTCAGCGGCTAGGTTGTATAAAACATAATATGCTATCAAATAAAAATATATGATCGATTGATCGTTGTAAAAGCCCTTTAGTTCTTATTTTTTTCTATAAAACTAACTGCTTCCTTTAACCGATAGAGCGTTGTGCTTTTACCTAGCAGCAAGATAACCTCATAAATTCCAGGACTGGCGGTACCTCCAGTAAGCGCTACACGTACCGGTTGAGCCAGTTTTCCAAGCTTAAGTTCAGCTTCTTCCGCTATTTTTTTGAATAAATTTTCCAGAGAGTCGTGTTCTAACACTGCCATATTATTGATAGAGATAATGAGTTTCTCAATATGTGGTTTTATGTCTTTGCTAAGAAATTTATTCTGTGCTTTTTCGTCGAATGAAAGTTTCTTTTGGAAATAGAAGGTAGATTTTTGTGCCATTTCGATCAGTGTCTGGGCTCTCTGGTTGAGTGATGGGATCGGCTTAGCGATACTTTCTTTGCTAAGGCCGTGTTGCTCAGCTAAAAGACCTTCTTTGATGAGAAAAGGTTCCAACTGAGTGGCAAGTTCTATGGGGTCAGCATTTTGAATGTATTGCTGATTCAACCACTGAAGCTTTTCCGGATTGAATACTGCTGCGGAGGTTGTGATATTTTCCAGCGAGAAATACCGGGTCATTTCTTCTTGAGTGAAAATCTCCTGATCACCGTGTGACCAGCCAAGTCTGGCAAGATAATTAATGAGTGCACCAGGCAGGTATCCCATATCACGATAGGCAAGTACCGAGGTTGCTCCGTGGCGTTTGCTGAGTCGGGTTTTATCCGCTCCAAGAATCATTGAAATATGGGCGAACTCTGGGCGAGTTAGTCCAAGTGCATCGTACAGCAACACTTGTATGGGTGTATTTGACAAGTGATCATCACCTCGAATCACGTGAGTAATGGCCATGTCTGCGTCATCGACTACAACAACGAAATTATACGTGGGTGTGCCATCGGACCGTAAAATGATGAGGTCGTCTAATTCCTCGTTTTGAAAAACCACATTACCTCTTAGTAAGTCTTTAATCGTGACCGAATCTTCTTGTGGCACCTTGAATCGTGTAACGAATGGAATTCCTTCAGGTTTGTCTGATCGTTTGCGGCAGGTGCCGTCATATTTTGGTTTGAGACCATTGGCTTGCGCTTTCTTTCTCTTTTGATCCAGTTCCTCTGCTGTGCAAAAACAAGGGTAGGCTTTATTCTCACTGAGAAGCTGATCTACTTTTTGTTTGTATATAGACTGACGATCAGTCTGACGAAAAGGGCCTTCGTCGTAATCCAATCCTAGCCAGTTCATGGACGCTATAATTTCATCGATTGACTCATCAGTAGAACGTGAAGAGTCGGTATCTTCTATTCGTAATATAAATTTTCCTTTATGGTGGCGTGCAAATAGCCAATTGAATAAGGCGGTCCGAACACCTCCAATGTGCAGATATCCCGTTGGGCTGGGCGCAAAGCGAACTCTTACAGGGGTAGTCATAATTTAATTTTCAAATAAGGTTACTCTGTCGCGAGAGCTTAAATTTTAAGTGAAAGCGTAACAAATAAATTAAGTTAATTGGCAGAAAAATATAGCAAAATCTAAGTTTATTGTGTCATTACCTATAGCGAGGTTCAGTTTGAAATTTTTATCAATTTAATGGCGAATGTCAGTGACTTGCCTGCCAAGGAATGGTTCATGTCTATGAGAATATATTCCTCGGTGACTTCTGTGATCATTGCCCTTCTTGATACTTTCCCAGGACCACCACCCATCATGAGTCCCATTCCTGGCTTGGGTTCTGGTTTAGGCGGAAGCCCAGAGCGCATCACTTTATGGATGAGTTTCTGGTTGATTTCACCATAGGCTTCAGTTGGTTGAAGGGTAATTTTTTTTTCTTCCATAACCTTCATTCCAGTAACAGCTTTGTCGAATCCGGGGATCACCTGACCTGATCCAATAACAAACTGAAATGGTTTGTCATGACTTTTAGAATTATCAAAAATTGCCCCGTCTTGAAGGGAGCCTTCATAGTCTATGGTTACTCGGTCACCTATTTTTGCGATTTCATCAGCGAAGGTTTGGGACAGACTCCCTAAAAACGTTAAATAAAAAAATAAAATAAAATAAAAGGGAGAGCTAACCAAGGTAAGGTTTCTCATGACAGGTATTCTTAATAGTCTGATCCAATTAATTTTTACTATATTATACGGGGTCCCATAAATTAAGGATATATAAATGGTAGTAGAGAAAATTAGGTGTAATAGAGAAAGATAAAAAAGCAGCCGACTTCGGTGAAGTCGGCTGCTTTTAGGGTAAGAATCTAAACTTGAAATAAAACTTTTTTTGTAATTAACTAAAATTAACCACAGGTAACTGTAACTGGGTTAGAGCCATTGTTTGTGATCTTAACCAAGCCACTGATGTCACCAATAGAGTCTCCTCGGCTAAATTCTGTCTGTGAAGTCAGAACAACTTTATTTCGGCCAAAGTTGTCAGCATAGAAACGATCGTGAACACCTGCTGGTATATTGTCGATAGCACCAGGAACACACTGTGTTGTGTCTTTACATTTAAACTTGGTCAACTTGCCTTGTCCACGTTGAGCCTGGTTTTTATCACCTTTTGCTCCAAGTGAGATCGGAACAGTGGTAAAATTAGATGATTTCCATATCGCTACGTTTGCACTTCCACGATCGTTGGAGGTGTATCCATTAGCGTCTTTATTCTCGAAAGGAATATTTGCTACTTCGAGAGTAATGGTTTTTGCATCGGTACAGGATGCGGTTTGATTGGAGGTGATGGTTCCTGCTGATGCATTAAAAGCGGTGCATGCTACGAAAACTGCAGTTAGTGCGAAAATCTTTTTCATTCCAGTTCTCCTTTTGAAGGTTTTGATAAAAAAAAATACTACAATAAAAAAATACCTTGAGAATTCAACTTCATATGGACCGGAGTCCAACAACATCAATTTGCAAACAGGTATTTTGGGTCAGCGTTTTTTTACTTTTATTTAAGTAACACGCCACATATGTTCCAGGGCGGTCAAAGGCTATATTAAAAGATGCACTCGGTTTCATGTTATTTATGGAAACCATTCGTTTCCCCGTAGAAATTTTAATAACAGTGAAACTATAAAGTGTTGTCAAAGCATCATTGCGCACTTGCACTTCTGAGTTTTTTGTGACGGCAACCCTTCCTAATTGCTGACCTGAAGGACTAAGAGAGATCATTGTGTTGGTAGATTCTGCTCTCCCTTCCAATCCTGCAACTACCCAAACGGTTACAAAAAACGCAAGCCATATATTTTGTTTTGCGTAATTTTTTTTTCATAATTAGTTTAGGTGTCTTGTGCATTCGAATTAAGAAATTTATGGGAATGGATCGTTTGTCAGCTTTTCTTAAACCAAAACTCAAAAAGCTATTTACCATAAAAAATAATTTTAAAACTTCCTAACCGAGGTTAAATTGTTTTAATAAAATAATTGAAAATTCTAGAGGATTGGCCAATTCATAGATATCAGTAGTTCGCTGAAAAAATAATAAGAATAAGACTTATTACTGGTAGGTTTTTTCCTAGAAAGTTCTTCTTGATTATGAATTTTGACCAGGGTGGGATAAAAATATTTTTAAATTAAATAACACTTGTATGATCGTTCTTTGTAGGAGGGACATCTCTGCAACTTTTTAAAGAAGGTTTTGGGTTATTGCATAATGGATGAGTTCAGCATTTTTTTTCATCTTCATTTTTTCGAGAATACGGGTTCTATGTGTGCTTATTGTTTTTACACTAAGAGAGAGTTCAACCCCAATCTCTGTGAGAGACTTCCCAACAGCAATCATTCCAAAAACCTGATATTCACGATCAGATAAGGTCTCGTGTGGGGGTTTTTCGGAATCAGAAAAATCGAAGGCAAGTTTTTCTATAACCGCAGTACTGGCGTATTTTCCACCCCCGGCGATTTTTCGAATTGCTTTGGCTAATTTTTCAGCAGCACTTTCTTTAGTAAGATAACCTGATGCTCCAGCTTTAAGAAACCTTATTGCATATTGTTCCTCAGGATAAACGCTGAGCATGAGTATGGGGAGTTTTGGGTGTTCGCTTTTCAGCTGTTTTAATAAATCGAGTCCACTTTTCCCTGGCATGGCTATGTCCAGGAGAATAATATCAGATTTACTATCTCTGATAAGAGAGAGTAGATCTTCGCCATTACATGATTCTCCAATGACTTCAATATCGCTAGTTTCCTTTATAGCATGTTTTAATCCTCGCCTAAATAACGGGTGATCATCTGCAATAATTATTTTAATTGTTTTGCTATCAGTGGATGGCATGTCTAATTACGTTGAATATTTATAGTTACCGTTGTTCCTTGATCATGAGTTCCTTGAATGTTTACATCACCTTTCCAAGCACGAGCTCTTTCTCGCATGCCTAAGATTCCTAATGATTTATTGTCGGAAATCTGATCGGAGGTAATTCCAATACCGTCATCTTTAATTTTTACAGTAACCATAGCATCCTCCTGGTGCATAAGAACATTAATATTTTTGGCTTTAGCGTGTCTGAGTATATTGGTCAGAGTTTCTTGAAAAATTCTAAAAATAGCAGTAGAACGCTCAATGTCTAGTTCTATATTTCCGAAGCCAACTTCAGATATAAAGTTAATGCCTGTACGTTTTTCAAATTCCCGCCCCTGCCACTGAATAGCTTCATGGAGACCCAAATCATCAAGTATCGGGGGTCGTAAGTCCATGGCAATCCTTTTTACTGTTTGGATCGTATTATTGACAAGTAACAACATCATTTGAGTATCCGTACGTAAAGATGATTTGTCATCAGTCATTTTTTTATCAAGAAGAGAAAGTTCCAGTTTGAGTGTGCTCAGGATTTGAGCCAACTCATCATGAACTTCTCGTGCAATACGTGTACGTTCTTCTTCTCGAATCATTTCGAGACGTTGGTATAGTCTACGTAGTCTTTCATTGGAGTTTTGAATGTCTTCTTCGGCCCACTGCCTCTCGACCGCTCGTCCGAGTTGGATTCCAACCTCTGCCATGACTTTCATTAGATCTCTATTGGGTTCCTCAGCTTCAACAGAGAAAAACTCCATAACGCCGACTACTTTTTTTCCTATTAATAAAGGGAAGGCGAAGCCTGCTTTGACCCCTATGTTTTCGGCTACTTTTGCTCTTGGAAAGTTTGTGTCTTTAGTTACATCTATAATCCATTCAGGTTGTTTACTTACTAGTACCCTGCCAGGAAGCCCCATACCTGGTCCGAATGGCGTTGCTTCTGAAATTTTGCGAAAAGTATCAAAACGGCTAGGGTTTTCTAGAAACCATATCTTAGCAGGCTCTAGCCAATTTGAAGTTTGATTTGGGACTAAATAGACATGACCAACTGGCCAGTTAGCATGAGCGCAGATTTTTGAAAGACACACTTTAAGAGTGTCTTGCAACTCTATTTTTTCATTTGCGGCGATAGCTACATCTTTATGTAACTGGACGTAGGCCGACTCTTTTTCAAGCTCGGTATTTGATTTATTAAGATCTACAGTTCGTTTCTGAATATTTTTTTCCAGATCAGCATGAATAGCTTTCATTTTTTCGGACTGCCCGCGTTCTAAAAGGCATAGTATAGCAATCACCCAGATAGCGAATAGGGTAAGGGATCGGTTTGTAATAACCTGCCAAATTTCACCGCCAGGTGGAGATAGAAAAATACCAGTAACCGTTAGTAAAGTTCCTGCGATAGCGCTTATATAGATAAATTTTTTGTTTTTCGTAAAGAAAGCTATGGGAACCAAGATGATATAAAGAATGCTGTCTGCAACTCCAAGAGGAACAGTGGTGTCCAGTAATAGTATTCCAACAGCGACTATTACTGCGAGCAATATGTAAATGAAGTTTTTATTTATCATTATTTAAAACCAGCGACCTAAATAAAAAGTTATATATTTTAGGGTTTTAAAGAAACATTTTAAGGATTATTCTAACGATCATGTTCTTTAGACAAACGAATTGACCTTATTATGATAATGCTAGGGTATGGTTTCCTGATTATTTAAGCTTTAAAAGTGATTTTGATAATTAATAATACCAAACTATTATTAATACTTTGAGTTTTTATGCTGTAGGTTTTTTAGATATTTTTTCTTGAAATAAAATATGAAAATAACGGAAACTCTTTGCTCTTCAATTCTCAATCGTACGTCAGGTTATTTAAGAGAGGTATGTTCACATTCACTCAACCCATATGTTGGGTGTGGAT
>JAPYPM010000081.1:4369-9233 GCA_029937635.1 Nitrospinaceae bacterium | reverse complement strand
AATAGCGGTCCGAAGGAACTTCAATCTCGCCCATACTGTCAGTTTCGATCCGCTTAATCATCAAAGAATTCTCCGTAAAAAGGTAAACAAGTTCATATATTTTTTAAAATAATTTCCATTGGGAGTGAGTTAAACGAATTCTATCATAAAGCCCCAAAAGAGCGATATTTTACAAAAAAAATATTAACTATTGTAAATAGTGGAGAGCATTACTAAAAATATCACTAACTGAACTTCTTTGTCTTTTATAAGGTTTATGCCGATAAATTAGGACGATTTTTAGTGATATAGGTTTTAAACTTTTTTAGAATACGTTGCTCAGTTTGACGAATGGCTTCGCGAGTTATATTCTGGTCGTCACCGATTTCCTGGAGGGAGCGGGGGGTTTCACTTAGAATACGCTCTGATAAAATTTTTTGTTCGATAGGTTTAAGTTCCTTTCTGAAGCTATCAATTTCTTGTTTTAGCGATTCGAGAAATTGATTTTGTTCTGCATTTTCTTCTGGTGACATGGCACCGTGATCGGCAAGAAACATATCAGGGGTAGTTTCTTCACCTGCACGCATAGGGGTGTCTACAGAGACATCTACCACACCCAAGCTAGCTTGAACATCGATTACATCAGACTCCGTAACCCCAAAATGCTCAGCTAATAGTTTTGGCGTGGGTGTGAAGCCTTGATTTTCAAGGTTTTCTTTTTCTTTGCGTAAATTGTAGAGTAGTTTTCTCCTATTATTGGTTGTTCCTACGCGCACAAGTCGCCAATTATCTAACATATATTTAAGAATATAAGATCTAATCCACCAAGTGGCGTATGAAGACAAGCGAACTCCGCGGAAAGGGTCGAATTTTTTTACAGCTTTTAAAAGTCCAATATTGCCTTCTTGAATGAGATCCATCATATTTTGCCATTGCCTACGAAAAGTCATTGCAATACGCACTACCAGCATTAGATGTGACGTAGTTAGTCTGTAGGCAGCGTCAGAATCATTGGTTTCTCTAAGTTTAATAGCTAATTCCTGTTCTTCATTTTCGGTTATATTTTCATATTGTCGAATTTCATTTAGATACGCTGCCAAGATGTCAACCTGAGCAATACTACTATCTTGAGTTACTGCTGGAAGTAACGATGAATGCTCTTGATCAAGTTCCTTTGTCTCAAGTATTTCATCAGGATTAACTATTTCAGCTTCGATTTTATCAGTATCGTCCTGTATTGAGTTATCGTTCATAATTTAATTAAAATACTCGTGACTTGAATAAAAATATAACTTTATTAGTTCTTGAATTATATATTATTCAAATTTAGAATGCCTAAATGGTCAGATTGATTATTATACTAGCGCTTGTAGCAGGATTCATAATGTTATACCGGTCTTTGTTTAAAGCCAACCCTCATCTGGACGACCCCGCAGATGCTACTGATATGGTTCAGGACCCTAATTGTGGGACATATGTTCCTAAAAAACAGTCTGTTAAAAAATCGATACAGGGCAAGGAATATTTCTTTTGCAGTAAAAAATGCTCTGACGAATATTCTTCAAAAAAAAGTTAAACCGTTGATAAGGTACCGTCTAAAAACCCCTAATTTCGGTCTTGGCCTACAGTCTATTATTTTATTTCTTTTAGATTTAGTAGTCAATTGTAGCGTTTTATAAAAAAATAATTCTTTCATAAATTTCCTTTTTTAAGGAGCTAGCATGTTTGTAAATGTAATATTTTATATGGTTTTGGGAACATTTTCTTTTGCTCTTGAGCCGATGGTCACTCAAGCTGAAACCAAATGCCCCTCATTAGAAACTAAAAAAATAAAAGTGGAAGGATATATTTCGAAGAAATTTAAAAAAGACCGAAAAAAAATAGCAAAAGAATTTATTAAAATGGGAGACACTCGTACGGCACTCAGAGTTTTTCCAATGGGGAAAGCTTCAGATGTTGTTGCGGTTGGGCGTTGTGTCCCCGCTTACATTGCGCGCCATGTTTTATCAACAGCGATAAAGTATACGGGTGGGGTAGGGAGTTTAGTAGTTCAAGACTTTGTTTACGTTCATTGGATAGGAATCGGAACCACCATGTTTGATGAGCCCTCTCAGCGTAAAGTAACAACAGAACAAGTAAGTCAATTACTTAAACCAGACCTTGATGATAAAAACTTCCACTTACTTTACCGAAAATTTTCAAAACAAAATGAGCTTGTCCCTTTATTTGGGCTTAAGCTTCCAAACTCAAAAATACCTGGCAACACTAATAATACCCTCATAAAACCTTAACAAAGAGTGTTACCTAAAATTAAATTTCTTATATTATGGTTACTCGTTATCTACTAATATTGTTGGTTTGCCTTTGGGCTCTTCTTTTATCGGACTCATCAAGCACAGCCAAGACCCAAGATTGCTCTTCTATTGTTGATAAGACTGTTAAGGTTGAAGCTTGGATGTCCAAGCAATATGGAAAAAACCTACGACAAATACGCAATGAGTTTTCTGCAATGGGGAATACGCAAGTTACCCTGTGGGTTTATCCAGCGAAAAATCCATTAAGAATAGTGGCTATCGGTAGTTGTGTCCCAGCATACATTGGCCGCCACATGATTCGAAGGGCTATTGAATATTCGGGCGGGGTTAGCTCGTTAGTGAACCAGGGGGTTTTTTCGTCAAACTGGATAGGAATAGGAACCTCTCTATTTTCAGAAAATTCTTTTCGACCAGTCACACAAAAACAACTAATTCAGCTCATGGATGTTTCTCTGGACACTCAACCGCTTCAAAAAATTTATCGTCAACTGACCAAGCAACAAAAAAAGGTAAAGGCCTTTGGTCTTTTGTTAAATAATCCAAAATTTCTGGATAGTCCCTAGTCACGGCGTATGAGACGGACCGAATGAGAAAGCGTTTTATCCTCTTTTTCATACCAATAAGGGAGCCCATTGATATAAAAAATAATTTGAGCTTCGCGGCCTCGAGTTTCAGAAGTCCATGTAGTGTTACCTGCTCCAGGCGAAAAAACTGAATCTAAATGAATATCTCCATCTTTAAAATCTTTATTAAGTTTATTTTTGTCGAAAAGTGACAGCGCTTCTTGACCTGAAGGTATTCTCCAGTCACTGTGCCCTCCAAATGATTTTCCATTCATATCTTCAGCATATCTCTCTGTTTCATCCCAAGAAACATCTTTCCCGAGATCTATTCTAGAATCATTTGCCATCCACGTAAGGCTGGTCTGAGAATCATATATAGTTCCGTCCGCATTTTTTAAAAACCGAGACTTTTTTTTTCCCATAATTGTAGAGGACCTTTATTTTTTAGTAAATTTATTTATTTGATAGGATAACAGAGTTTATTGAAGCCTGTAAAGATCAGGCCGTCGATCTAAGAATAAATCATTACCCGAATTTATAGATTTATTTCGCGACTTTTTAATATTAATATTAACGACTTTTGTTTCTTCCTCTTTTTCGGAAGCTCGGCAAAGAACATGCCCGTCAGGATCCACTACTTGACTTTGCCCAATAAAAGTAAATGTACTATTAGGGATACGTTCCTCGGTACCGACTCGATTTGCAGTAACTATAAAAATGCGATTTTCCAAACAACGGGTGATAATTGCCTGAGGGCAATGTGGAAGAACAAGGTTGGATGGGTGCGCTATCAGGTCTGCTTGACCCAAAGCAAGAGTGCGAGCGGTTTCTGGAAAACACCAGTCAAAGCAAATCATTACGCCAACACGAGCTATACCAATATCAAAGACTTTCAAAGGTAAGTTACCTTTATCAAAACAGTTTTTTTCAGTTCCAAAAAGATGTATTTTTCTATATTTTCCTTGATAGCCATTTGGCCCAATAACAACTGCTGAGTTATAGGATCGTTTTTTATCGCGCTCTGCTATCCCAGCAATAATTGAAGTTTGGTTTTTCTCACAAATTTGAACGAGCGCTTGGGTTGTAGGTCCTTCTGGAATTGGCTCGCTCAGCCTAAGTGCTTCTTCTTGGTTCAGGAAATGGTAGCCAGTACTGAATAGTTCTGGCAAGACCATTAAATCAACAATATCTTGAGTTAGTAAAGGTTCAATTTTTGATAAGTTGTACCCAATTTTACCGAACATAGGATTATTCTGTATAAAACCAACCCTAAATAAATCACCATTTTTCATATAGTTATAAGTGCTATTTTTTACTGTGAATGAGGTGTGTATGGTTAAAACCCGTAATTTGCTGTTGTTAGGCAATTTACAGACAATGCGGACGTATAGAGAATGATGGAAATATAGATGTTTGAGTTTGTTGTCCTTGAGTAAAATTTAGTTCTTCATCGTATGCCCCATAACAATATTAAATCCTGGTTGGTATGGGTTGAATGGAGAACTTCCCGTTTTGCGTGTTTTCAGTTCGTCTTGTGTGGTGAAATTACTTCTTCTTTGGTTCCCAGTTTATTGCCATCTCTTGTGCCTTTTCTAATTGTGATGGAGACATTTTCTTTTCTATTATGTCTCTAAATTTCATGTCACCTTTGTGTCCGTTAGAACTAGCAATATTCCACCACATATGTGCTAACACATAATCTTTTGGTACCCCTTGTCCTTTATAATACATATAACTCAAGCTGTTTTGTGTGTATGCATACCCCTGGTCTGCAGCAAGTTTTGACCACTTGACTGCTTCTTTAAAATCTTTTGGAACTCCTCGTCCTTCTTCATACATTTCACCCAAGTTGGACTGTGCTAATACATCTCCCTGTTCTGCTGAAAGACGATACCACTTGAGTGCCTTTGCATCACCTTGTTTTGCAGAAAGTCGATACCACTTGTGTGATCTCCTCATCGGTAGCCAGCATTCTGTTTCTTCGTAGTCTTGTTGAACTCCTTCTCC
>JAPYPM010000081.1:0-4269 GCA_029937635.1 Nitrospinaceae bacterium | reverse complement strand
GTTGTAATACATCAAACCCAAGTAGTGTTGTGCTGTTGCATTCCCCTGTTCTGCTGAAAGCCGATAAAGTCTGACTGACTCTTTGTAGTCTTGTTGAACTCCTTCTCCGTTGTAATACATCAAACCCAAGTAGTGTTGTGCTGTTGCATTCCCCTGTTCTGCTAACGGCAAAAGTAATTTATGTGCTTCTTTGTAGTTTTTTTTTCTTTCATATGCCTCTATACCATCTTGCATATCACCCCCAAAGACAGAACCACAAAACAAAAACAGAAAAGTGAGTGCAAGTAAAAATGTTAATGGTTTATTCATTTAGGGTCTTTTTTTTTGTTTTTAGTTTTTGTCATATGCTTTTCGACCTACCAGCTTTCCAGTTTTTTGAGAATTGTTGCGCTTGTTTTATTTGTTGTGGAGATATTTTCGTTTCCTCTTGTTTTCTATTATCGACGGCCTCTTTATTTCCGTTAGAACCAGCTAGGCTCCACCACATATGTGCTAGCACATAGTCTAACCCCTTGTCCAGTGAGATACAGGTATCACAAGTAGTGTTGTTCTAGCGCATCTCCCTATTCTGCAGTAAGACTAAACCACTTGACTGCTTCTTTGTAGTTTTTTCTTTCATATGCCTCTAAACCATCTTGCAAATCATCCCCAAAGACAGAACCACTAAACTAAATCAGAAAAGTGATTGCAAGTAAAAATGTGAATGGTTTGGTTTTAATACGAGAAGAATACCATTTCTCGTGGAGTTTTAAAGTGGTATTGCGTGGAGAGATTACTTCTTAATCTTAAAAAACATTTTATTATTGATAAACCAAAAAAATCAATGCTCCATAAAGAATCTGGAAATAAAACAAACAAAAATGGTTCATCTTCACCCAGTGGTTCAGAAATGAGAAATGAATATTCCACCGAAATAATAGTCAAAAAAACACAAACTCTAAATATTCCATTTTTATATTTTTATAAGTCATAATATTGCTCCAAAAAGAGATTATTTTTTCATTAGTTTTTTCTAATATATATTCAGTTTAGAAGTTTGTAATTTTTTTTATGTCCTTAATGACTTTCTATCATTCTAACACTTGTCCCCAGTTGTTCTGCGAGTAAATTTACATCAACACCTTCTTCTATTCTTTTTGTTCTATAAAAATTCCGACAAAAATACCAATTAAGTTTTCGTTCAGTTTTACCTGTTCCACTTTCTTCCATTAGATTATCAAAAACTTTTTCATTCAAAGTCCATTTTGTTCCGTCCTGTCTTGGAAAAACCAAGTCATTTGGTTTTGTATATTTCGATAGTTATTTTCATCGGTTTTTTGGATTTAAAAAGTTTAAAAATCAAAGTACCCTTCCCCAACAAACCCTGTACTTTCTTCCACACCCTGTTTCTATTTATTTTTTGACTAACCATACCTCACAACTATTCGTTAGCATGATATTTTCATCATATGAATAAAAGTAGTTACATTTTTACTCGCCCTCACTTTACATTAAAAATGGTAACTTCTAAAAATGAGTATAAAAGAGATCCATACACTTATAAAAATTTACAGAAATTTAGGTGAGAGTATTTGTGATTAATGGACTTTTGAATAACAACAATCAAAACACCTTATTATGAAATAGAAAGATAAAGGGAATACATTTGCACATACATTCCCCAGTTCATCAAAAACATCATCCCCCAATCTTCAGTATTCTCAAAAGCGACAGAATTTACTAGCAAGTGGTTTAGAACCACTAACTGAATTTACTACTAGATTAATTCGTCCCATTGAGCTACAAGAATTGTTATAACAACGTTGGACTCATCTTGGGACTGATGACGAAGGTGAAACATCATATGGTGGAGGTGTATATAAAGGAAAATCGTACTGATCTGAGAGCAAGTTTTCATACCCAAAAAAAATTTCTGGGATTTTTTTGATTTATTAAGAGTTTATATAAAAATTAAGAACAAGGAACATCTTGAAAGTTTATACGATATTGTGAGAGATACTTGGGAATTATTCCAACAGGATTTTTAAGATGATCCAGATTTAGAATTGAGTTCTGATTATGAAGATTTAACTTTGCTCCATGACCATTTAAAAAGTTTAGTTACTCTTAACCCTACTATTGTTTGTCCATATAAAATAATCTTTTATGTAAAAGCTAGCCGTATATTAAGAAATGAAAATGAGTGTGCGTTGCAAAGATTAAAAAATATAAATTATATGAACGAAAATGCTCCTATTTATCGCCAAACAATGAAAATTAAACCACTCAAATTCTTACATGTACTTACTTTTCTGTTTTTGTTTAGTAGTTCTTCTGTTGTGTTTGGTGAGGAATCAGAAGTAAAAAAGGAATTTTGGAATAACGGGAAAAAAAGATTAGAAGAATCTTATAAAGATGGAAAGTTAGATGGTCTTTCCACTTATTTTTATGAAAACGGAATTAAAATGTTTGAAGTTTATTATAAACATGGGAAAAATAATGGTCTAAAAACTCATTGGTATCCAAACGGGAAGACATGGTATGTACGAAATTTCAAATTTGGAGAACGAGATGGTCTTTGGACTGAATGGTATTTTAACGATAAAATAAAATTTAAAGGGTATTTCAAAAACGGAAATAGAGATGGCCTTTCAAATTCGTGGTATGCAAATGGACAAAAAAAGCTAGAAGGACATTATGATAACGCAAAAAAAGATGGTCTTACCACCTCTTGGTACAATAACGGAAAGAAATTGTACCAACGGTATTACAAAGGTGGGGAAAAAGATGGTCTTTCCACTTCTTGGTATGCAAATGGACAGAAAAAGTTAGCGGTACATTATAAAGACGGAAAAAAAGATGGTCTTTCCACTTCTTGGTACAAAAACGGAAAGAAATTATACCAACGGTATTACAAAGACGGGAAAAAAGATGGTCTTGATACGGAATGGTACGAAAATGGAGAGAAATGGTATGAACTGATTTTCAAAAATGGGAAAAAAGATGGTCTTGATACGGAATGGTATCTAAACGGAGTAAAAATGATTGAGAAACACTACAAAAACGGAGTAAAAGATGGACGTTGGACCAAATGGTCAAAAGATGGAGAGAAAACATATGAGAAGAATTTCAAAGATGGAAAAGAGCAATAATTTCTTTGGGTGATTACTCTATGAAAACTCAACTACTCACATTCTTACTCTCACTCAATTTTCAATAAATTACTTTTACCCATCCTTGAATACCTGAGAGCTAAAATACACTTTTCCTCAATACTTGTGATTGTATCCTGTTATTGGGAACACAATCATTCTCTAGTTCTTCTTTTATTTTAGCCTGGGATTTTATAGACACCGACAATCAACTTAGATAATAGAGATTTTTAATGAAACCTGAATGTAGACAAACTAATCTATTGTAAAATAGCTGTAATGTGTATGAATGTGAATATCTATTGAAAACTTTAAACTATTTTAATAAAAGGATTTATTAAAAAGATATTGTTGTTCTGCATAAATCCAACTCGTATTAGACAAAAGCTCTTTCTTGGTCAAAAAGACTAGTGTGTTTTAGTCTGCCTAGGAAAAGTAATTATTTAAGCTTAGAAAACTGATTTCTCATCAAATGGTCGATTAACGTCAATGCTACCATAGCTTCAGCGATGGGAACAGCACGTGGAGAAACACATGGGTCGTGGCGTCCCTCAACTCGAATCTTGGTTTTTTCTCCATCCGTTGTTACTGTATTTTGTATTTTGTTAATAGAAGAGGTTGGCTTTACGACCAATCGAAGAATAATGTCCGATCCATTCGAAATTCCGCCGTGAATTCCACCTGCGTGGTTCGTTTTGGTAGTTATTCTTTTTCCTTTAGCTGTATAAGGATCATTACATTCCGAACCGTACATTGTTGCAGCACCGAACCCAACGCCAACTTCAATACCTTTTACTGCGGGAATACTCATCATGGCTTTAGCTAGGTCAGCATCAAGTCTGTCAAATACTGGTTCCCCTAATCCTGCTTGTACACCCTTGACTACAAGTTCCACCACCCCACCCACTGAATCGCCTTTTTTTCGTGCCTTGAGTACGTGATCAATCATCTTTTGAGCAATTATTTTGTCTGGACACCGCACGATATTTTTTTCTATTTGCTTAAAATCCATCCTCTCAGCAATGTAGGGACCAATTTGTTTGGTGTATCCAATTATTTTTATTCGTTTGCGAGCGAGGAGTTTTTTTGCAATTGCCCCAGCGGCAACCCGGCCTACGGTTTCACGTGCACTGGAGCG
>JAPYPM010000080.1 GCA_029937635.1 Nitrospinaceae bacterium | reverse complement strand
CCCCTCTAAAATTTCCATTTCCAAAGCAACTTTATAAAAAGGAAGAGTAGTTGAATTTGAGTTTATTTTGACAGCATCTTTTTCAGTTGTAAGAATAAATGTTGCGCCTGAATTACGTGCTGAATCTTCGATGTGCCTAATGTCGTTTAGGGTGTATTCGTGATGATCAGGAAACGGCTGGTAATGAACCACCCGCATACCGGATTTTTCTAAAAGTTTTCGAAAATCATTTGGATTGGCAATGCCAGAAAAAGCTGAGACAGATTTGTCTCGTAGTTGTTTAACTTCCAAAACTTCTCCATTGTTTAAATTTGAAAGTGAGTCCAGTCGTAGGTTAGATTTGATGATTGGCAAACCCTTAGTCAATTGTTCGTTAATACCAGGTGGATAGCTCGACCCTGAATATCGAGTGATGCACACTAAATCAGCGCGAAGCGCCTCCTTTTTAGGTTCTCGAAGTTCACCAGCAGGGAAGAGCTGTCCATTGCCAAAAGGGCGTTGATGGTCAAATAATAAAATATTAATATCACGTTTTAGGGCCAAGTGCTGGAAACCGTCATCAAGGATCAAAGTATCTACTCCAAATTTTTTTATCGCATAACGACCAGTTTGATATCGGTCGCTGCCTACTAGTATTGGTACGTTTTTAAGTCGTTTTGCCATCATCACCGCTTCGTCTCCGGCAATTTTAGTTGAAAGTAGTATGTTTTTTCCGTCACACACTATGTTTATTTCATTTTTTGAATTTCCTCCATAGCCTCGAGAAAGAACCCCAGGTTTTCTTCCGTTTCCGCGAAGAATTTCCGCTATCATCATAACAACTGGAGTTTTCCCGGTACCACCTAAGGTCAAGTTGCCAACGCTTATGACTCTACACTCAAGTTTATGTGAGGGGAATAGATCGCATCGGTAGGCCCACATGCGAAAACAATGACCCCAGAGGTAAAAAAATGAAAGTAGTTTTAATATCAGATAGCCTGGAAAATGGTAAAACTTTCGCTGTGGAGAAATAATCCGGTAATAAAGTTGTTCAAATTTCATAAATTGTAGTCGTCAGTATCATTAATTTGAGTATACTTCAATTTCTATGAGAATTATTTATCATACTATCATTGGATTTGCCATCCTAGTTGCTTTGCCCGTCATTGCCTTACGAGCTATTTTTAGTTCGAACTTTAGATCCGATTTTTTGAAAAGGATTTTTGGGTATAAACTACTTAAGCCATTGAACGATTGTATTTGGATTCATGCGGCTTCAGTGGGTGAGGTAAAGTTAGGAGGAACTCTTATTTCAGGGTTAAAAGAAAAAGGGGAAACTCGACCAGTAATTTTGTCTACATTTACTTCAACAGGCTTTGATCAGGCAAAGAAGGAGGGGGTAGAACACGTATTTAGAATGCCGCCAGATTTTTTGCTATGGATTAATTCTTTGCTCAACCATTTATGCCCTGCAATGCTTATTCTTATTGAAGCAGAAATGTGGCCTGGCCTTATTAGTGAATGCAACCGCCGAGAGATACCGGTTCTTCTTGCTAATGGGCGAATCACTCAAAAATCTTTTGACCGCTACCGGTTTTTTTCTTTTATTTTTAAATGGATCGAAAAAAATATATCTTTTTTTTCAATGCGCACGAAAGAAGATGCTGATCGTATAATAAGCTTGGGAGTTGATCCGAAGAAAGTGGCAGTGAATGGAAACATCAAGTTTGACGCTCTTGTCACAGGCAAAGATATCTCCCCTTTAGAAATAAATGAGTCAAACTGGGTCGTTTTTGGCTCAACACGCCCTGGTGATGAAGGGCCTGTGATGGATGCAATTGTAAAACTGCATCAAGAATATCCAAGAATTAATTTTTTGATTGCCCCTCGTCATTTAGAGAGATTACGTGAGGTTAAAGAATTAATGGTGGAGTATGAAATAGATTTTAAACTTCACTCCGAAACGTTGGTTTCGGAAAATTCTCGTTTAGTTTTACTAGATCAGTTAGGAGAGTTGAACGGATATTATGCGAAAGCTTGCCTTGCATTTGTTGGCGGTAGTTTTAATCCTAGATTTGGAGGCCAAAATATTATTGAACCTGCATCGTATTCTTTGCCAGTTGTCTTTGGGAGGCATATGAAAAACTTTGAAGAGGAAGCACGTTTGCTTATAGAATCAGGAGGTGGAATTCAGATAAACAGTCCTGAAGAGTTGTACGGTGTTTTAAACCAATTACTGGCAGACGAAAAAAAACAACAAAGCCTTGGAAAAAAAGCATGGGAAACAGTCATTACTAACCGTGGTGCAGTTAATAAAACTATCAAATTGATAACCCGCTTGGCAAGCTAGAATCTGAGTACTATTTTTTATGATTTTTTTTTATCATGTATTTTCAGTTTTCGCCATGTTCTTGGTCTTTCCCTCCTTTGTGATTTACTCATTTTTTAGTCGCAATAAATGGCGCAGACTTAATGACCATTGTGGTTTAGTTTCTTTAAGTGGCGGGATAGAAAGTACTCAAAAAACCATTTGGTTTCACGCGTTATCTTTAGGGGAAGTGGTTGGAGTTACTCCGACAATTCGCCTCCTTAGGAAGAGTAGACCTCAAGACCGCATTGTTGTTTCAGTAACTACAGATTCTGGGTTTGAAGCAGCTAAAAAAAAGCTTTCTGACGTTGATGGCCTATTCTTTTTTCCTTTAGATTGCTGTGTATTTACTTGGACCGCTATCAAAAAAATCAATCCAGATTTATTTGTGTTAGTTGAAACAGGTTTTTGGCCTGGGTTTATTCACCTTTTGCATTTAAAAGGGGTACCCATATTATTATTCAACGGTCGGATTTCTTCTCATTCAATGCGAAAGTATAAGATGTTTAGTTCTTTTTTTTCGAAACAGTTCAATAGATTTACTATGCTATGCATACAAAATCCACACAGCATGAATAAACTAGAATCGCTTGGTGTTGAAAAGTCCCGTCTTATGGTGGTCGGCGATCCAAAATTTGACATACTTCCTAATCGTTCTCAAGAAAAACGAGATAAAACTTGCCAGAAACTTTGTATTGCGCCACTTTCTAGGGTTTGGGTAGCTGGAAGCACGCATGAAGGAGAAGAAGAAATCATACTCGATGCTCATAAAAGATTAAGGGAACAATTTAGGAACTTAATACTAATTTTAGCACCGCGTAGACTTGAAAGAAGTGAGCATGTTGCCAGGATAATTATGTCAAAGGGGATTAGATTTATGCGTCGATCGGATCAATTAGATAAAATTGATCATAACTTTTCCGTTATTTTGTTGGATACCATGGGTGAGTTGATAGATGTTTATTCAATCTGCGACCTCGCTTTTGTGGGAAGAAGTTTAATTGCCCCAGGTGGTGGACACAACTTGATTGAACCCATTTCTCAAGGAAAACCAGTTTTGTTTGGACCATTTGTAGAAAATAACCAGTATAATGCAGATGAACTGATTAAAAAGGGGCTTGGTAGCCGAGTGAATAATGCAGAAGACATTGAAGAGTCGGTCAAAATTTGGCTATCGAATAAAACGGAATTAGCTAAACTGGAAGGAAAGGCAAAAGAATTTATATTGTGTCATCAAGGCGCATCGAGTCGGATGGCTAGTCTCATTGAAAGTCAAATAAAGCATTAACTCTACCGGATAGGTTGTCTTCGACGCATTACCCAGATAACAAAAGAAGACAGTAAGAATGCAGGAACTAGTTCATAAACGATGTCGTCTGATAGCCCAGTTGTCTTCCAGATAATTGTGGTGAAAAAACCAGTCAACATACCACCAATCGCTCCACTGCTAGTTATTTTTTTAGAATATAGTGTAAATAGAATTACAGGGCCAAAGCTGGCCCCAAGTCCCGACCAGGCAAAAAGCACAAACCAAAAAATGACACGTGTATCTATAAGTGCCACAAGCATAGCACCTAGTCCGACCAAAAATATGGTTAGGCGACTAATTGAAAGTATACGATTTGGGGTGAGTGAACAGTGTATGACTTTGCTATAAATATCATGTGCGATAGCGGATGCGGCTACAATGATTTGAGATGAAACAGTGGACATAATTGCAGCAAGAACGCCAGTTAGTACTATTGCGGTAAAAAAAGTAGGTAGTAGGTTTTCAGCGGCAGTTGGAAACAAATGTTCAGCATCCGCTAAGCCCGGAAAAAGAACCTGTCCGCAAATACCAAGAAGAATTGCTGAAATGTACATCAATGTTCCCCAGCTAAAAGCTATCCACATGCCTTGTTTAATTGTTTTGGAATCTTTTGCTGCCATATAGCGAGTGATTACATGTGGTTGACCGGGATAACCAAGTCCGATACCTAGGAGGCCGATCGTTGATCCCAAAAAAACAGATATTGTTTTACCCCCCATCCAGGTAAGAGTTATTGGAGAAACTTCGTTAACTTTATGTATCATTGCAGAGAACCCACCTAACTCTAGCACAGCAGCTAAAGAGAGTAAGACCAATCCGATAACCATGATTAATCCCTGAATAAAATCGGTCCAAGCTACAGCACGGAAACCACCCATCATGGTGTAGATTATAATGATTGTTCCTCCAATAGGAATGCTTACAAGGTGCGAGATGCCAAAAATAGCATCAAAAGTTTTTCCAATGGCGAGAAACTGCGCAGCAGTATATGCCATCATGCAGGCAAAAATTATAGTCACTGAAATTATTCGTATAAGGTCAGAGTTGTCGGGAAAATGTGTTTCAAGGTAATCAGGAATAGTGAGAGAGTTTTTTTCTCGAGAGTGTTTTCGTAATCGTTCAGCAACAAAAATCCAATTCAATGCGTACCCTAGGAGGCAACCAGGAAAAAACCATAATGCAGAGAGTCCTTCTTTATAAGCTAGTCCAACAGTTCCAAGAACTGCCCACGCGCTCTCGGAACTTGCAGTCGAAGAGATGGCGGTAACCCAGGCTTTAAGAGATCGGTTGGCGAGAAAAAAATCAGTAGGAGAATAGGTAGAACGGGATACGGCATAGCCAATCCATAACATAATTAGCCCATATATTATAAATACTGCTCCAATAATTCCAGAAGTATCCACCATAAGTTATGCATTATAGCACCAAGATGATTGTGGAAAAGATTGCTGCTGTGGCTATTAAGAGCATGTTGTGTAGTTATATTTTGGGAGGTCGATTTTTTAGATAAAGTTCGTTACTATGTCGTTTCCTCGAGGGAGAGTTTCATTTTTTACAGTTTTCATTTCTAATCTTATATGAATAAAAATAATGCCAAAGTACGACTTTAAGTCCATTGAACCGAAATGGCAAAGCTATTGGGAAAAAAATAAATCCTTCAAAGCGGAACGAAATTCTTCAAAAAAAAAGTACTACCTATTGGAAATGTTTCCATATCCATCAGGAAAGATTCATATGGGTCATGTGCGAAATTACGGGATTGGAGATGTGGTTGCACGGTTTATGCGTATGAAAGGGTTTAATGTTTTACATCCAATTGGTTGGGATGCCTTTGGACTCCCAGCCGAAAATGCTGCTATTCAGAATAAAAAACACCCTGCTCAGTGGACGGAAGATAATATTTCAACTATGCAAACGCAATTAAGAAGTTTGGGGTTAAGCTATGATTGGGATAGAGAAATTGCTACTTGTCGTCCAGAATATTACCGTTGGAGTCAATGGTGTTTTTTAAAATTCTATGAAAAAGGGTTGGTATATCGAAAAAAATCACAAGTCAATTGGTGTAATGCTTGTAACACTGTTCTAGCTAATGAACAGGTGATTGATGGGTGTTGCTGGCGCTGCGATGGAGAAGTCGAAGATCGCTTTCAAGAAGGGTGGTTTTTTAAGATAACAGACTATGCTGATAGGTTACTGGAGGGTTGCAAACATCTATCTGGAAAATGGCCAGAGCAGGTGTTGACAATGCAAAGTAATTGGATTGGCAAAAGCTACGGTGCTGAAATTGATTTTAAGATAAAAGGAAAAAATGAAACCATCAAGGTTTTTACAACCCGCCCAGATACTCTTTACGGGGCGACATTTATGGTATTGGCTCCAGAACACCCACTGGTAACCCAGTTGTCACTTGGCACCAATCAGGAAATTGAGGTTGGTAAATTTGTAAACAAGGTCAAACAGGAAGATAAGCTAGAGCGAACCAGTGAAAAAGGAGAAAAAAAAGGAGTTTTTACGGGAGCATATGCAGTTAATCCACTTACAGGAGAGGATATCTCTGTGTGGTCGGCAAATTTTGTGTTGATGGATTATGGAACAGGGGCGATCATGTCGGTTCCCGCACATGATCAGCGAGATCTAGATTTTGCGCGCAAGTACAGTCTTCCTATTCGTGTTGTTATCCAACCTAAAGACAGCCCGCTAGATGAATCTAATATGACAGAAGCGTTTTCTACTAACGGGATAATGGTGAATTCGGGGTCGTTCAACGGCCTTGCTAGTGAGGAAGCGAAAAAAAAAGTGTGCGAACATCTAGAAGATATAAAAATTGGTAAGGCTTCGGTTAACTTTCGTTTACGTGATTGGGGTGTGTCGCGTCAAAGATACTGGGGCACGCCAATTCCGATTGTCCGTTGTGACGAATGTGGGTTGGTGCCGGTCCCAGAAGATGAACTGCCAGTCCAATTACCTCTTGACGTTAAATTAGGTGATCGAGGGCAGTCGCCTCTTACAACACTCGCTAAATTTTACAAGACGCAATGTCCTAAATGTGGGAACTTAGCTCGAAGAGAAACAGACACGTTGGATACTTTTGTATGTTCTTCGTGGTATTTTAATCGGTTCACATCGGCTAAAAATAATCAGTCTGCGTTCAATAAAGACGATTTGGATTACTGGATGCCCGTAGATCAGTATGTCGGCGGAATAGAGCACGCAATACTTCACTTACTATACTCTCGGTTTTTTCATCTTGTATTTAAAGATTTAGGATTCATAAAATCAGATGAACCGTTTGACCGTTTGCTCACTCAAGGGATGGTTATTAAGGACGGCGCAAAGATGTCAAAATCGAAAGGCAATGTAATTGATCCAGACGAAATTATTCAAAATTATGGGGCGGATACTGCCCGGTTGTTCATTTTGTTTGCAGCTCCACCCTCTAAAGACCTTGAATGGAGTGATCAGGGCGTGGAGGGTTGTTATCGTTTTTTAAAACGTGTTTGGAAAATTTTTGATGATTTTATAATTGATATCAAGTCAGCAGGTTCTATAACCAAAGATTATAAGACTGATTCGAAAGAATTGTTGGAGTTGAGGCGTGTAACACATGTGACGATTGGTCGTGTGACAGATGATATTCAAATTAGAATGCAGTTCAACACTGCCATTGCTGCGATCATGGAGTTCGTGAATCATCTTTACACTTTCCGCGACAGTTGGCTTTTGCTTAAAGATAATGATGATTGTTCTAGACTGATAGTCAAGGAAAGTTTTGAAACACTAATTCTTCTTCTTGCTCCCTTTGCTCCGCATATTGCAGAAGAAATGTGGTCCCTTTTGGGCCATAAAACCTCAATAGTGCAAGTAGAGTGGCCAGTATTTAATAAAGATTTTACGACCACAGAGGAGTTGTTGATCGTAGTCCAACTGAATGGTAAGGTGCGACAACGGATTACTGTTTCAGCGAGTGCAAGTCAAGAAGTTATTAAAAGTTTGGCTCTTAATGATAGTAAGATAAAGGAGCAAACAAAAGATCGGGAAATAAAAAAAGTTATTGTGGTTCCCGGCAAGCTAGTTAATATTGTGGTGAAATAAAAGGGATGAGATTTCTTCGCAATACTTTGTATTTTCTGGTAGTTGTTTTTTTGTTCTCTAGTTGCGGCTATCACCTTTCTGGTTACGGATCGAGCCTTTCACCAAATATTCGCACTATATCCATTCCTGTGTTTAAGAATTCCTCTAACGAACCAAATATCCAAAGGGATGTTACTGACGCGGTTCGCCGCGCTTTTATCTCTGATGGTCGACTCAATGTTGCTGATTCCAAAAAAGCAGATTTGCTCATTCGAGGAACTCTGACAGACTACCAATTACGTGCAGTTGCATTTAATTCAGAAGATTCGGCAGAAGAATATATTGTGCGCATAGGGGTTCAAATCACTATTTATAATCGAATTAAAAAGAAAATAATTTTTGAGCAGAAATTTACCACTCAATGGAACTATCGAGCCACATCTAGCGTAGTAGGCTCCCAATTAGAAAAATTTATGGCACTTAGGGAAGCCTATGATGATCTTGCTGATAGACTAGTCAGTTTAACAATAGAACAGTTTTAACTAGTTGCTTATGTTAGTTGATCAAATAATTCTTAATATTAGCGAAGGGGAAATTGCCCCGTTTTATTTTCTTTACGGACCATAAAGTTTTTATCGTTTGAAAATAATTAAGACGCTAAATCAAAAGTTAATTACAGCAGATAAGGTGGATCGGAAAAGAAACTTTATAAAAATCTAATAACTCAGCAAGGGGCTGTGACCTATGAAGCACCAGAAGTAGCAGGACTTCCTTCTTGGGTGAAACATCGAGCTAGATCTTTTGGTTATTATTTAAGTTTGGAAGCAGCCCGAAAAATGGTAGGCCGAATTGGGGCCAAACCCGGGATTTTAGTGAAAGAACTTGAAAAGCTGATGGCATATGCAGGAAGAGAAAACAAAATCACAGAGTCTATGGTTGGAGAACTTGTAGAAGATATGAAAACGGAAAATGCTTTTTTGTTGACGGAAGCTCTTCAGGAAAAAAAACCGAGAACGCACTATTCTTATTGCTAAACCAGCTAGATCATGGAGAAGATCCGATAAAAATACTGGGTTTGATTGCTTGGCAATATAGAACCCTATGGGAAGTTAGGCATTATCAAGCTCAAAAGTATAGAGTTCAAAAAATAGCAGAGAAGGTGGGGGTAAAACCATTTTTAGTTGAAAAGGCCATGCAGTACAGAAAAAATTTTGATCGATCAAATCTACAAACAGGGATGGAGTATTTGCTTTAAACTGACCGAAAACTTAAAACTTCCGGGAAGGATCCTCAAGGGGCTTTAGAAACACTGTTCTTACAAATCTGCTCAGGCTGAGGCAGATAATTGGTGGACTTTTTTTGCTAGCCCGGAAACCTTGCGAGAAGCAGCTCGCTTATGAATTACTCCCTTGGCTGCATTTTTTGAAATGATTTTCGATGCTTCCTTTAGAGAGTTTTGGGCTCCCTCCAAGCTTTTATCCTCTATCTCTAGAAGAACACCCTTTATTGCATTCTTAATTTTGGAGCGTTTGGTTTTGTTTCTATCGTTTCGTATTTCGTTTTGCCGGTTGCGTTTGAGCGCAGATTTATGGTTAGCCAAGAAACTCTCCTGAATGAAAAGGGTTGATCTCTTTAATAAATTATTAAATAAAACTACTTTGTTTTGGGAGAGTTTGTCAAGGGATAGGTTCCGAAA
>JAPYPM010000079.1 GCA_029937635.1 Nitrospinaceae bacterium | reverse complement strand
GGTATATATAAAGCGGTTGTTTTCTTTCTAAAGCCGCAACCATTCCTAAAGTTGTTTTTCCAATTCCCGGCATACCAGTGATTCATGGAGATAAGGGGAGGTCTTTGTCTGATATAATCATCCAGCATGCTAAGACTTGTTTCAAAACTTCACTTTGACCAATCCATTCTGGTTTAGTCGTGTCCGGCTTACTTAAAGTTAAAGTAATTCCATCGATTACTGTGGTTTTACTAATACTGTGTTGATTCATCTAGCCCCCAAGTAAAAATATATATGTAGCCAAAATTTGAATTTTATATGAGTATTGATAAATCTACAAACGTATTATTATGAAAGATTAAACATATTTTTTAATATGTTAGAATTTTAATATGGAGTTATTCATATGATTGTTGATCTTAACTTAATAGGAAAACGTGTTCTCGTTATTGGAGGTGGTAACGAATCTAGCCGAAAGGTAGAAGCCCTTCTTTCGCAGCAATGCGAGATATTTGTGGTCGCTGAAAGAGTTGAAAAATCAATAAAAAATTATTCTAAAGAAGGGAAAATTTCACTCGATTTGAAGAGAATAGATGATATTAATTTTTTGAAAAACTATCAACAACTTGATTTGATTCTAGCTACCTCAGATGATCCGGCATTGAATAGAAAAATTCTTATTGCTGGGAAGGAAAAGTATGGATGTTATGTTTATGCAGCTGATGACCCTCAAGTAAGTGATTTTAGTCATCCATCAGTTATCAATATTAAAGACACAGTTCAAATTGGTATTTCTACAGGTGGTAGAAGCCCCTTAATGGGTAAGTCTTTAAGAAAAACTCTTGAACCTTTAATAAAAATATCTATTAGTGATTTGATTCTTATGCAAATAAACTTGCAAGATCAACTTAGAATTGAGGCAAAAAAAATAATTTCATCAGTAGCAAATAGAAAAAAATTTCTTACTGAGTTGCTAGTTGATGAAAAAGTGAACCATTATCTTGAAGATAAAAAATTTTCTATAGCTAGAGAATTAGCTATTGAACGATTAAATTCCTTTATAAAAAAAAACCCTAACGCATGTTAAATTGATTATTGATAGGCAATTTAAATGATATATAAGACGGATCCTCATTTAATCTCTCCATATTTGAAGGATGCTTCAAATTACATAGGTGGATTTGCAGATAAAGTTGTTATTCCAGAATCTATTGAAGAACTTTCTTGTTTTTTAAAAACTAACACACAACAGATTACGATAGCAGGTGCTGGTACTGGTATGACAGCATCACGCATTCCTCTATCTGGTTGTATTTTATCTCTTGAGCGATTTAATTCTATTGGTAATCCAGATGGTGGTTTTATAGACGTTGGTCCTGCTACTTCTCTTGAAAATCTATATAAAAAATTAGAACCCACAGAGTACTTCTATCCACCGAATCCTACTGAAACTCTTGCGTCTATAGGAGGAACAGCTGCAACTAATGCTTCTGGTTCCAGAAGTTACAAATTTGGGGTGACCAGAGATTACGTTATAGAAGCTGATATTTTTTTTTCGGATGGTAATTCGACCACTTTAAAAAGAGGATTAACCATCGATGATCCTCTGGAAATTTCTAATGGGCGAAAAGTCTTTTTTCCTAATATCTCATACAAGAGCCCCTTATGTAAGAATGCTGCTGGTTATTATGTAAGACCTAATATGGACTGGTTAGATTTGTTCATAGGTTCTGATGGAACATTAGGTATTTTTACACGAATTAGATTAAAACTTAAGTTTAGTCCTTCGTCTTTTATTAGTGGAATTTTATTTTTTGATAAAGAGGAAGAATGTTGGGATTTGGTAGATTCAATTAAAAAATCAAAGCAAAAATTTATAAATCCTTGTTCGCTTGAATATTTTGATAGACATTCGTTAAATCGGTTACGAAAGAAGTTTTCGCATATTCCTACTGCTGCTCAAGCTGCTCTTTTTTTTGAAAATGATATTGACCGTCAAATTGATCACAAGATTGCCTTAGACAGTTGGATAGATTATTTAGAGAATACCAGTGTACTTAGTGATTCTTGGTTTGCTCTCTCTGCTAGTGATTTAAAAAAATTCCATGAATTTAGGCACGCAATTCCTGCTCTAATAAATGAAGAAAATAGCCGTCTAAAAAGGACTAAAATTGGGACGGACATGGCGGTTCCTGATCTCTATTATTTTGATATGATGAATTTCTATACACGTGAACTTGAGAGTTCAGGAATTGAATATGTTGTTTTTGGTCATCTTGGGGATAATCATTTGCATATAAATTTTTTACCAGACGAACAAAATATTCAAAAAGCTCATGATCTTTATGCTAAATTTGTTTCGCAGGCACTTAAGTGGAATGGAACTGTTTCAGCTGAGCATGGTATTGGTAAGTTAAAGAAAAAATATTTCTTACAGATGGTTGGAGAAGATTCTATGAATCAATTAAAAAGCATAAAGAAAATTTTTGATCCAGATTTTTATCTAGGGAAAGGAAATATATTTTAAAATTTTAAAAATTTTAAAATATAATTGTTGTTGATAGTTGTTGTTCCATAGTTTCTAAAATCCTATTACTTTTTTTAAAGAAACTTTTAAATAACTTTATTGACTCTAGGTTATGTTTGATTCAGTTAAAAGTTTGGTTTTAAACTATTCATATGAACCACTGCAATTTTGTAGTGCTAAGCGTGCAATCATTATGATTTTTAATGCGCGTGCCGAGTCAATTGAAAGTGACGGTTATGTAGTCCGGTCGCCAACAATAACATTTAAACTCCCAGCAGTAATTCGTGTTCTTACTATGGTTAAAAGATCGAAACCTAGGGATATCTCTTTTAGTAAAAAAAATATATTGCGTCGTGATAATTTTACTTGTCAGTACTGTGGTGGAACAGATAACTCTTTGACTGTGGACCATGTGCTGCCAAAATCACGCGGAGGTAAATCTAATTGGATTAACGTTGTAGTTGCCTGTAAATCATGTAATCTAAAAAAAGGAAACCGTACTCCTTCAGAAAAAGGAATGAGACTACTTTCTAAGCCATCCAAACCAAGCTCTTTTTGGCCTTTTTTTATCATTCCTAAAGGTCCAAGCTCTCATTTAAAAATCTGGGGGAAATATCTTCCTGTATCGATAATTTCTAAGTAAGTTGTTATAACTGGATTCTTTTTTGTCTATAGCAATCATTAATTTAAGTATAAACAATAATACAAATGGAGATGTATGGTAGAACCTAAATCGTTAACCCAAATAATTTCCGAGGATGATTTTCTTGTGCTAATGAATGCTCCATGTAAGCAATTTTTTAGCGTATTTTTTTTGTTTAAACGTCGTAACGAAGAAAATAAAGAAATTACTAGAAAATTTTATTCTAATCTTACACAAGAGTCGGAGTATTTAGAGAGTTTTATGGATCAATATGGAGCAAGAGAGAATAAAAAATGGAATTTTTTTGTTGAATGTCTAGCATCTATACGAAATTTATCGATTGCAGCTTTTTTTACTCGCCACATTTTAGATCGATATCCTTATTATAATCTAAGAGAATCTAGCGAGAAGGAAAATGAATTTAAAAACTCATGTCATAATGTACTTATTTTTCTTAATCAATCAATTCTTAGTTTATTTCAGGAGTTATATTCAGAAATTGAAGAAAATGGTTTAAAAATATCTATCGATTCTGACGTTCAAATTGAATTTTCTGACATTGAATCCAATAAAAGATTACCTTGTAATGTAGCCGAAGATGAAGTGAAAGATGAAGAAGAACGTGTGATCGAAGTATGCGAAAAAATTAAACATATTTCAAGATTAATGAATGATACTAAAATTGATCAGACAAATGATATTAGTGAGCTTAAACTGGCAGTTTTAAAAACTTATAATGAAAAACGAGCTAGAATTCACAAAAACTTAATTCATAATATCCAATCCGATTTTGATACACACATAAAGAACACAAAATTGGAAGTTAGTCATCAAGAGTTAAAAGTGTTGCGTGGTTATGTGTCAATGCCACTGCATCTTCTTGAAGTATCTTTATGGATGGCGCATTTTTACGAGCGTCATGAGGATGAGATTCGTCCTGGTGAGAACAGGAAAAGAATTTCTATCATAGTTAATAAAGATGTTCTTTTGAATAAAATTATCAATTTTGGTTTTTTTTACAGTCAATATTTTATTAATGAAGGTAATATTCTGGCGGGTGAAATATTAAAATGTTTTGCCAAGGTTGTTACGGTTGAGTTACCTGTTCCGAAGCCTCTTGGTTTTCACGCTCGCCCCTGTACTCTAGTTTCAATTATAGCAAGACAACATGAAGACATGGATTTGTTTATAGTTATTGATGATAAAAAATTTAGCGCAAAATCGGTTATGAGTCTTTTGCAATTAGGTGGACTTGTTGCTGATAAAGGGTATCAGGTTGTATTGTTTGAAGGTGAGAAAAGAGTTATTGACGATATCAAATTACTGGTAAAACATAATTATTGCGAAGAAGGAGAGATACCATCTCGACTTTCTTATTTGCGTGAATATCAAAAGTCTTAATAATAATCATTAGTGTTTAAGTTTTTTAGGAATATATGAATGAATATGATGAGATTCTTGATGTAGTTGATTTCGAGGATAAAGTTGTCGGTAAAGCTTCGCGACTTCAAGTTCATAAAAATGAGCTAATTCATAGATCGGTACATATCATTGTTTTTAATACCTCTGGTGACTTATTTATTCAGAAGAGGGCGCTGGTAAAAGACGAAAACCCTGGATTGTGGGATTCTTCCGCTGCGGGGCATGTCGAGTCAGGAGAAAATTATATTAGCTGTGCTAATCGAGAACTTAAAGAAGAATTGGGGATTTCGGAACATCGTTTAGAAGAAGTTCTATCTATTCCTGCTCAAAGAAAGAGTTTTTGGGAGCATGTTCGTGTGTTTAAGTGTATTACAAATAGAAATATTTGTATTAATACGAATGAGATTTCTGAAGGCAAGTATTTAACACTGTTTGAATTAAGGGTTTTAATGAAATTGAATCCTGATATGTATACTTCAACCTTTAACTATATTTATTCTAACTATATTAATTTTTTAGTCTAACAATATTTTTTTAAATCAATTGCTATAAAACGTCAATTTTATTTATATGAGCATTTTTGATTATGTAATTATTTTTATAACTAGTATTTGTTGTCTATTCTCTTTTTATAAAGGGATGGTTAGAGAAATATTTTCATTGCTTGGTTATTTAGTTGGATATGTTTTATCCATTGATTACTACGAGGACGTTACCTCTATCCTGCAATCTATGCTTTCTAAGGAGATTATGGTTCGTATCTCCGAGTTTTCAATAGTTTTCACAATTGTTAAAATTTTAGTAGCCCTGTTTATTTTTTTTACAATTAAATTTTCTTTCGATGTTTTTGGAAGATTGATAAGAAGAAGCGTTGGCGGGAGTATTGCTATTTCTTTTCCCGATCGTATTGGGGGAGGAGCACTTGGTATATTAAAAGGGTTTGTCATTGTAGCTATAATGATGTTTCCTTTAAGTTTGTTTCGGGGCGGTTATGAGCGTGTTACACAAGGATCTATTATTACTCCATATTTAGAGAAAATATTTTCAGTTTCAAGTCAGGAATCTTTTAGTAAAAAATTTTTAGACCTTACTTCTGATATGTCAGTTGATTCAGTTCAGGAAAAATTAAAAAAAATAACTTATCTAAATACCATTACTAAAGATATGAAGATCAAAAAAGATGAACTTATGAACAATATTAAAATTCTACCAAAAAAAATAAAAGAAGATGCAATGGAAAAATATACAGAAGATGATAAAAATAAATTAAACGATTTACTGGAAACATTTTCTAATAAATAAATTTTTTACATATTTTAGGTTTAACTTGTATGACGACACGTATTAATATCAATGGAACGATAAAACAAGATGCGTATGTTTCTGCATTTGATCACGGTTTTTTATTTGGAGATAGTGTTTATGAGGTTGTTGATACGAGGAATAACCGCCCCTGTTTTCTTGATGAACATTTAAATAGGCTGCGCTGCTCTGCAGGAGAAATTAATCTTGTTATTCCTTTTGATGAGTGCTGGTTCGTTAAACAACTTGATCGCACCCTGAAGGATGCTGATAATAAAGAATCTTATATACGTATAGTTGTCACTCGTGGAGTTGGAGATATAAATATTGATCCTTCCTCATGCCACTCTTCTCTTGTTCTTATTTATATTACCTCCGCCCACATGTACCCAATAGAATTTTATAAAAATGGAATTAATCTTGCTGTTGTCAGTGTTCAGAGAAATTCAAAACATGCTCTGAACCCCAACATTAAAACTGGGAATTATCTAAATAATGTACTTGCTAAAATTGAGTCTGATCGTCTAGGTGCTGAAGATGCATTGATGCTAAATTCACGCGGTCATTTAACTGAGAGCACTACAAGTAACTTCTTTTTTGTGCAAAATGGATGTCTAATGACACCATCATTAGATTGTGGAATATTAGCCGGTATAACAAGAGATGTAGTCATGAGACTTTGCAAGGAAAGTGGAATTATATTAAAACAAGGGGCTTGGCCTGTTGAAATTCTTGAAAGTGCGGATGAAATATTTTTAACTGGTTCAGTCAAACACCTTATGCCAGTTACCCGACTTAATAATAAAATTATTGGTGATGGAAAACCAGGCCCAATTACTCGTAGCTTGATTTGTTTATATGATAATTTTCTAGAGCGTTTAGAATGAAAAAGGATTGTTATGTCAACTTTAATCGGTTTAACCGGGAATACAGGATCAGGAAAGTCGCTGGCGGCATCGTATTTCAAAGAATTAGGGGCATTTATTATTGATGCTGATCTTATTTGCAGACAACTTGTAGTTCCCTATAAACCTGCCTGGAAAGAAATAGTTAATCAGTTTGGAAAAAAATATTTAAACTATGATGACACTTTAAATAGATCGAAATTGGCAATCGAAATATTTCAAAATGATATAAAGAGAGATATTTTAGAAAGTATTTTACATCCCCGAGTTATAGCAGAAGAAAAAAAAATATATTTTGATTGTCAAAAGTTAGATCCTCAAGCCATTGTTATTATTGATTCTGCTTTGTTAATTGAATCCAAAAACTATAAGAATGTGGATACAGTAGTAATTATTAAAAGTAATGAAGAGCTGCAAATTAAACGTGTGATGAACCGTGACAATAAATCGCTTTCAGCGGTTAAAAACCGTATTCAATCACAAATGTCACTAGAGAAAAAAATGATTTATGCCGATTATAGTATAGATAACACAAGTGACCGGGACCTTTTAAAAACTCAGGTACATAATTTATACACTACTCTTAAGAGTCTTCTCTAGACTCCAAAAATTTAGTTAAATTAAAAAATTTATGGCCGAAGAAGATACAACTGAACCAGATTCCACGGAAACTGGCCTGATTGCAAAGCTTAAATCCAATAAGAAATTAATGATTGGAGTTGCTTTGCTTTTTGTTATTCTGATTGGTGGTGCTGCGTATTATTTTATCTTAGTTGATAAGCCTAAAGAAAATGTGGTTGATTTAGAAAAAAAAGACGAATCAACTGAGGAAGATGTGGTTAAAGTAACGTTTGAAAAAGTTAATAAGTATTCTCTCAAGACATTTTTTTTTCCTATTAAACTAAAAAACAGTGATGAGTCAGGTCGTTTTCTCTTGGTTACACCAATTTTTATTATTAGTAATGCGGGATTGGCTGGGCAGATTTCTAAAGATTTATCTAGTATCCGAAAAACAATTTACAATATTTTTCTTCAGCAAGAACATGAAAATCTTACAACAAACATAGAAACAACTAAAGAACGAGTAAAAAAAATTATTATTACTAAAGTTAACGAAATTTTACCAGTTGGAACAGGTGTTGTTAAAGAGATTTACTTTTCTCAATTTATAGTTAAGTAGACTTTTCATTTTGCCGTATAAGTTAGAAGAAGTAACTATTTTCTTGTATTGGTTTGCTTGACAATGGAAGTTGATAAGCTATCATAATTGATAACTTTAATTGATAGTTTTATATTATGCCAACTTCAGTAATTGTAAATACTCAGCAAATTCTTCAAATGGGAGCTCATGCTGAAAAACTGCAGCATACGATGCAGCATCTTGCATCAACTTCGGCTCATCAAATCAAAAACGAACAAGTTCTAACAAATGAGCTAAAACGAGCTGAAATTCAAGACCCTGATAAAGCAGAAGCCTCAGACGCAACCAATTCTGAAGGTAAACGAAGGCGCGAGATCAGGCTTCGCAATAAATCAAAACAAGATAATGATATCAATAATTCTGTTTCAAATGCCCCTCAAGAAAATTTTTTTAAAGATGTATCCCCCCAAGGTCAGAAAATCAATATTACCGCTTAACAAAACAACTCAAACCATAAAATTTATTATATTAAAATTTTTAAAACCTTTGTTTTTTGAGTGGAGGTTAAATTGATTTTTAAGAGCTTGACTGAAAACTCATTAAAATTAATTTCTGACAAAGGTTCTCTAGATACAATCCCTAATTTAAGTAATTTTCTTAAATCAGGAACACTTTTCCAAGCTACCATTTTAGAATCATTTCCAGATAAAAATAGGGCCCTTATAAAAATATTTAACAAACAAATAATGGTTGAAACAAAGAACCACTTGACACCAGGGGATACATTTTCTGCTCGGGTTTTTAAACCCTCACCTGAACTGTCATTACAGATTAAAATAGTGAGCTCTCACACTACACCCCCATTATCTGATCTTGAGGATAAAGCCGAAATATCTTTCAAAAAATTGTCTAGTATTTCAACACCTAGTGCCATTGATAAAAAAATAATTTCGGATTCAAGTCATAGAATTCTTGATTCTAACAACACTTATATTATTAGTGAGTTGTCGGCGCGAGCGATTAAAAGTATGAACCTTTCCTCTGGGCAAGTGATTAAAGCCACCGTATTAGATTCACAAATCAATAATACTGTTGTTAAATTCGAAAACAGATTAATAAGGGCCTACAATTTTTCTGTTCCACCCAATGTAGGAGAAAACACTTCTTTAATTGTCACTCCATATTTAGATAGATTTAAACTTATTTCTCTGGACGATAGTGCACCCAAACCGATTGATATACTTAAAATTAAATCTTTATTACCATATAAAAAACCGTTTGGAGAAATGATTCAAAAGCTTGATATTTTGTTGAACTCTTCTGAGACTATTAATAGTCTCAGAGCAGAAACAGGTTTAGTTTCCCGTTTAATTAAAACTTTAAATTTATTAAAAGCCCCATTCTTTGAACAAGACTTAACCTCCCAAGGCAATACTCTAGTAAAACAACAAATAGATTTATCCGGTATTAATTATGAGTCTAAAGTGAAAAATGCTTTTGAAGGGAAAGAGCTTTTGGATGTTCCTGCT
>JAPYPM010000078.1 GCA_029937635.1 Nitrospinaceae bacterium | reverse complement strand
GTTTGTCAATGAATTACTGTCCTCAAAGATGTAAATGTTTAAATAAACTTCTAAAATAAACTTTTCGTAGTAAGCGTCAATTCGCTGTATTTTAACATATCTCAATTTATTAATATAAAAAAGACTGTTCTAACGAGTGAAGTCAATGACCGTGAGAAGATGTGTGGCAAGAATTTATTTTCTAAAAGTGGCGTGGAATATAGAAAAGCGCACTTTTGTTTTGAAGAAAAGAAGCTGTTTTAAAAAAAATGATCAGGGATGAAGATGTTATTTTATCAGTGTGGACTCTAGAATTTTTTTATTACCATTGGCAAATTGGCGAGCTTGTTTAAAAAGGTTTTTTGCTTTTTCCTGATTGCCCTTCAGGTGTTGCGTTAATCCCAGGTTAAAATAGATTTCTCCTGTGGTGCTATCTGCGACGCTGGCTTGAGTAAATTGGATTAGGGCTTCTAAATATTTACCATTATTGAAATATCTAATTCCTTTATTGTTATGTAACTTTGCCGAAGGTTCTGCTGCTATTGGTAATAGGAGAGGGGTCTCTTTAGTTTTGTTGCAATTAGTGATGGCTAATGCGAATAGTAGAATTAAAATTAAATTTTTCATAAAAGTTGATACGGCGATGACATATAAGTTTTAGTTAATAGAAAAAAAAGGTCAGACATTATGGTCAATTAATTACGGCCGTAAGTTGATGGGTAGCGAAATGGTTCCTTTATGCAGTAATTTTCGCAAAGATAGGCAGTGTAAAAAACCCCCAGGCTATCTTTAAAGACAGGGAATTTAGTTCGGCCAGTTTGAGCTAGAGCATAGCCTAGGTAATAAAAATATCTAACTATTCGATTGGGTACCATATTTTATGCAGGGCCTAGCCAAGTATGCCAATCATCATTAATTACGCCTTTCTTTTTATATCTATCCATAGCGTGTTTACAGTGGCATGCTCGTTTAGTTTTATATAGGTTTAGAAATGTTCCAGCAAGAATGCTGGGAAAGTGAGAAATAGATTTTTCAACTTGTTTTTTTTCTTGATCTGTTTGCATACCTTCAAATAACTCTCCTGTTTTAAACTCTCGTGTGACCGTGCCTTCCGCAAAATTGGTTAGGTAGCAAATAGATGCATAACATATTTCAAGTTCGCGGGCTAGAAAGAGTTCTGGGACAAGGGTCATACCAATAAGATCTCCACCATATAAACGAAATTTTTTAATTTCAGCAGGAGTTTCGAGCCGTGGTCCTTCAGAGCAGACATAGACTCCTTGATCATGATGAGGTAGGCCAAGTGAGTGCATTGAGTCATGTACTACGTTTTTGATTTGAGGACAAAAGGGACTGTCTTGTCGAATAAAACCAATACCGCGGTTCTTAAAAAAAGTGGTTTGACGATTTTTTGTTTCGTCAATGATATCATTGGGTAATACATACTCACCGGGCTTAAAAAACGTATTGATGATTCCTGGGCCAGACCAAGAAATAATACGATCAACACCGCACTCTTTAAGGGCATAAATATTGGCACGATAATTAACAAAGGGGGCAGTGATTGAATAGTCTTTTTCTCCGTGTCGTGACAGAAACAGGTATTCTAAGTTGCCAGCTCGAAAATGGTGAATCGGGGCGCTTTTCCCAAAAGGAGTTTCTAATGTGAGGGTATTAATATTTTCACCTAGCGCTTTATTAGCCAGTAGATCATAAGCACCGCTTCCACCTATAACACCAAGTGAAATTGAAATAGGAGTTTTCTCAGTAGATTTATTCATTAATATAAATAAGATTTAATATCGTTTACATAATGGCGTGCCGAGTCGAGAATCGAGCGGATCTCATTATCAGTAAGCTTCCGTTTAACTTTTGCCGGAGCGCCTATTACCAGACATCCGGGCTGTATAGTAGTATTTGGAGTTACTAGGGAACCTGCACCAACTATACAGTTTTCCTCAATTATCGAACCATCCATTACTATCGCGCCCATTCCAATAAGACAGCGAGATTCAATGGTACAGGCATGAAGGGTAGCATTGTGTCCGACGGTTACTTCGTCTCCAATTATCAGCGGGTAGCTTTTTCGAGACACATGGAGCACGCAACCATCCTGAATATTAGAACGTTTCCCGATGCTAATATAATTGACATCGCCGCGAATCACTGCATTGAACCAAATACTACTTTCCGCACCTATTACTACATCACCAATTATCGCAGCGCTTTCAACAATAAAGGCTGAGGAATCAATGCGAGGATTTTTTTCTTGGAATGATAAAAGCATTTTAAATAATCAAAAGTTACCAGTTTGGCTTCTCAAAAAAAATTACTATAGACAAGTATCAAAAATGATTGGTGCAGTGAAATACAAATCCCAGTTCTAGCACTCAGCTTGCTTCGCTAAATTTAAGTGTGCATTTTGCATAACATCGTAACATTTATTTGCCAAAACTTTGCGGTCAGTCTCCCCTTGAACCGTCGATAGAATTTGAACGGTTGTATTTAACTGCTTTTGTTTTAATAGTCTAAAAAGATGAGTGAGAAAATTAATATTATACCAACAGGCAACTGATGGTTGATTATTGTCATGATAGGTAATGACAACAGGTACTACTGGTTTTCCAGTTTGAATAGCTGCTTCGAAATAGGATGATTTAAACGGTAAAATATCCTTGCCATCGGTGGCTTGGGCTTCAGGAAAAAGAATTACAGAACACTTTGCCTTTAAGCGATATTGAAGTTGGTCAATCGTGGAGCGGACCTGTTGCTTTCGGTTTCTGTCCACGAAAATAGTAGCGCCAAGTTGTGATAACCAGCCCATCAAAGGCCATCGCCTGACGTCTACTTTAGACACAAAAAAAGATGGGAAACAGGAACCCATAACAAAAATATCTGGTACGCCAACATGATTTGCAATGATAAGAGAACCTTGTTCAACCATAGATTCATAGGTCACTTTAATTTTAATATTGAGCAACAAGCATGAGCATAGTGCCCATAATCGGGAAAAGAAAATAACTTTACGGTAATAAGTTTCTTTAGACCAAAAGTAAATAAAGAATAATCCAAAACCTATCAGTCCAAAAAAAATATAGGTCGGGACTAATAGAGTTATTCTTATTATGGCCAGTAGATATCCCATGGCAGTTTTAAAATGTTTGGTTGGTTTTTTTTTCTATTTTGAATATATCGGTTAATAGTATTTGAACTATATTGTTTGTCATAGACAGTGCCATATCTGAAGTTGTTAACTTTGGAAAAACGTTAGTACTAAGAGGAGCGGTTAATTTTTCAGCGATATGAGACCATGCTAATGGACTTTTGAGGATGCTGTAGTGAATTTTATCTATACCGATGAACCGTTTCATGTCATTCATTACAGTTATTTTCTGATTAGAAGTGTTTAAAATAAACTGGTTAATAGACTTAATACTATTAGAGGCTTGGAAATATTTTACCGAACTCTTTGGAAAATAAATCGAACGGAGAATTTGAAAATTAAATTCACTAATGTCTCTTTCGAGATCTACAGGAATTGAAGTTATAACAATGTTTGCTCCAATCTCATCTAATACGTTAAAGATATGTTGCAGGCCGTCAATGATTTTATCTGGAGAAATATTGTACATAATATCATTGCCAATATCTGTGATAAGAGCGACTACCTTCTGTTTTTTTATGTTTCGAGTAGCTTCAAAAATGCCACTTTTGATAATTGGAGAATAAGTTGCGTTAAGTATTCCACCGCGACTAACATAACCTCTTCCCGGACCCATAGCATGTAAAAAGGTAGCTGTTCTTGGAAGTATGCATCGTTCGATACAGCATTTTAAACCATGGAAGGAACGGGCAAGATTGCTTGCACCAAGCAGAATAAAAAGTACAGGGTTTTGTGTTTGGTCCTTAGTCAGAGTGGCTAGATGGTCGGCAAAGGACATATTGGTTGAGTATTAAGCTGTTTCCAAAATAAACAGGAGTCACTCATTAGGAATGGGACTGACATAAATTTCACGAGGCCTGACCCCATCGGAGGGTCCTACCACGCCATCTCGCTCCATCATTTCGATAATGCTTGCGGCACGATTGTAGCCTATTCGTAGTCTCCGTTGAATATAAGAAATAGAAGCTTGACGATCTTTTGCGACTATGGCCAATGCTTCATCATACCTTTCGTCGTAGTCTTCTGCTTCTTTAGTTTTTCCCTTACCACTTACAGCAACTTCAAAAATCTGTTCTTTATAAGTAGGTTTTTTTTGTTCTTTGATAAAGCTTATAATTTTTTCGATTTCCTCGTCACTCACCATTGCACCGTGAATTCTAAAAAGTCGATGAGTTCCTGGAGGCATAAATAGCATGTCCCCTTTCCCGAGAAGTTTTTCAGCTCCCATGGAATCAAGTATGGTTCGAGAGTCGACACGAGATGTTACTTTATAGGAAATTCGGGATGGGAAATTAGCTTTGATGATTCCGGTTAAAACGTCCACAGAGGGTCGTTGAGTGGCGACAATCAAATGAATTCCAGAAGCGCGCGCCATTTGAGCAAGTCTAGTGAGGGCTTCTTCGACACCCTTAGAAGCAACCATCATAAGGTCAGCCAACTCATCTATAACAATCAAAATATAAGGTAATTTTTCAGGGGGTTCGGTTGGCTTATCACTTTCTTCTTCAGATTCAATTTCGTGAGATTTGACATTATTTTTATTATCATGTTCCCATTGCTTGAGTTTTATCTCATATTCTTCGTGTTCGGCATCCATTTTTACATTGAATCCGGTAATATTGCGAACACCTACTTTGGACATTAGCTTATACCGGTTTTCCATTTCATCCACAGCCCAGGATAGAGCTGCAGTGGCTTTTTTAGGATTTGTTACAACCGGGGCAATAAGATGAGGAATACCATCGAAAATCGAGAGTTCCAACATTTTTGGATCGATCATTATCATTTTAACTTCATCAGGTGTAGCGTTAAGAAGAATACTGCAGATCATGGCATTTAATCCGACGCTTTTCCCAGCGCCGGTAGAGCCAGCCATCAAAAGGTGCGGGATTGTAGCAAGGTCCTGAACGACAGGTTCACCAATGTTGTCTTTTCCTATTACCATCATTAACTTTGAGTCTGATTCAACAAACTCTTTAGAAGTTATTATTTCTTTGAATGAAACAACTTCTTTTCTGATATTAGGAATTTCTATTCCCACTACAGGTTTTCCTGGGACAGGGGCAAGAATCCGCAAACTAAGTGCTCGCATTGCCAGCGCAAGGTCATCGCTCAGGGCAAGAATTCTACTGACCTTGATTCCTGGGGCTGGTTCAAATTCATAAAGTGTAATGACCGGTCCCGGTAGAACCTGGACCACTTTTCCTTCCACTCCAAAATCAGATAGTTTTTGCTCAAGTATAGAAGTGCTAATCAGAATTTCTTCTTTCATTTCATCCGAATCTTCTATCGGCAAAGGTTCATTAAGCAAATTGACAGGTGGTATCTGATAATCCCCATTTTCTGGTACAGGTGGTTGATTTTCATTCACAACAAAACTGACAATTTTTTTTCTTTTTCGAGGGATAATAATAGGAGTCTGAGTGGACCCTGTAGTTATTTCAGGAAGTTTAGGTCTGGTTATAATTAATGGCTCAGTTGGTACAACTGTATCGTAGGGTTTTTCTTTAGCAGTCAAAGAGGATTTACGAACAGTGTTGACAAACTCACTTACAATGAATTTTAAATTATTTAATAGTCGTAATAACTTACCAATAAAGGTTCCTAGAAGTTTGCCCACTATTTCCAGTATAGAGTTAACCGTTTTTCCTGTCATGGCAAGTAGTGAGGCAAAAATCATAGTGATTAAAAAAATGGTAGCACCGACTGGACTTAACCAAATTACTAGAAACTTTCCAAGGACTGCACCGGTGAGACCTCCTATTTGAGTATAATTTTTAAAAACAGGTCCAGCATTCATTAGAACTGCGCTCAAAGCACATATTCCCGTGAGTAGAAAAATTCCAGAAACCAGGCGAAGTGGCCAATGGTTAAATTCTTTTCTACGCACGCAAGCCCATCCAATAATCAGGGTAATCATGGGAAAGAAAAATGAACCACTTCCAAAGAGTTGAACTAGCCCATCCGAAATATAAGCACCAACCAGACCTCCAGAATTTGTGACTAACTCCTGAGAGGAAAAAGATGTGTTCATTGAGGGATCTGTCGAAGAATAGGTTGCTAAGGATACTATAGTGAACAAGGAAAAGGCCAAGATCGCTATTCCCAGAAAATCGCGAATAAAAATAGAAGTTTTTTCATTCATGGGATGTAGCTCTAAGAGAGATTTGGTTTACTAAACGACGCGTAGTATCTTGAAGTACGGTATCTTTTATCCAGCTAATATCCGTTTTTGGATAATCTAAGGTGAAGTGGAGTCCGCGGCTTTCTTTTCGTTTTAAAGCGCTCATGACAATAAGGTGAGCAGTGAGAGCGATGTTTCTTAATTCTAGGGTATTCTTGGTAATTGTGAAATCCCAGTAATATTCCTTAATTTCGTCCAGTAGTAATTGAATTCGTCTTTCAGCGCGGCGAAGTCTTTTATCTGAGCGTACGATACCAACATAATTCCACATGATTCTTCTAATCTCATCCCAATTATGTGAGACGACAACCGATTCGTCACTATCTACTGCATTTCCATAATCCCAGCTAGGGACATTATGTAAAATAGTTTTATTGAATGATTGGGATTTAAGTAATAAGGCCGCTTTAGATACAGCTCGATTTGATAATACCAGCCCCTCCAATAGCGAGTTTGAAGCTAGTCTATTGGCGCCATGTAATCCAGAGTAGCAAACTTCTCCACTGGCAAAAAGATGGCGAATATTTGTTTGGCCATTAAGGTCTACTAAGACTCCTCCACAGGTATAATGGGCAGCAGGTACTACTGGGATTGGGTTTTTAACCATATCAAAACTAAACTTCAAACAGGTTTGGTAGATATTCGGGAAGCGTTCGCGAATTCGATAACCTTCTAAATGAGTTATATCTAAATAAACACAATCATCGCCACTTTTTTTCATCTCATGATCTATGGCGCGGGCCACAATATCTCTTGGAGCTAGGCATCCTAAGGGATGATAGTTTTCCATGAAAGTGTGTCCACTTTTTAGTCTTAAGATACCGCCTTCCCCACGTACTGTCTCAGAAATTAAAAATGATTTTGCTTGAGGGTGGTATAAGCAGGTCGGGTGAAATTGAATGAACTCCATGTTCGCTATTTTGCTACCTGCGCGGTAAGCGGCAGCAATTCCATCACCTGTAGCAGTGTCAGGATTTGAGGTGTAAAGATAAACTTTGCCAGCACCTCCACTAGCCAACAAGGTGATTTTGCTAAGGAAAGTTTTTACTTTATTTGTTTTGACATCAAGGATATATGCTCCAAGTGCTTCATCTTTAGGACTACCAGGTTCTACTGTAGAGTCTAATCTACTGATTGTCATAAAATCGATCAGCATATGGTGTGGGAAAACCGTTATGTTATTTTTACTATTTATTGCCTCAATCATGGCGCGTTCAATCTCTTGCCCTGTAAGATCATTAGCGTGTAGAATTCTATCTCGGGAGTGTCCTCCTTCACGACTCAAATGATAGTTTTTTCCTTGGATACGAGTAAACTTAACACCTAAGTCAATTAGCTCTCTGATATGAGAAGGTCCTTCTCTGCAAATAATGCGCACAACGTCTTCACGGCACAACCCTCGACCTGCTTCTATTGTGTCATTAGCATGCAATTCAAATGAGTCATCGTCGGTCATCACAGATGCTATCCCACCTTGGGCATATAAAGTGGCAGATTCGGCTAGTTCATCTTTACTAACAATCGCCACCGATCCAAACTGGGAAGCCTTAAGAGCAAACGTTAAACCAGCAATCCCGCTACCAATAACTAGAAAATCTTCTTCAATCATCATATTCTAGATTATAGATAGTTTATCCTTTGTTTTCAATGAGATAATTGGAAGGGAGGGGTGTCTGGTTCGTCTACCTTCCTGCAAACTGAAAATAATGCAGTAGTTTTATCAAAACTTGAGAGGAATAATTGGATTAAAAAATAAAGTATTTAAGGAGAGAAAAAATAAGAAAAGATCAAAGGATGTTTAACTAACGAACACTGCCTTTTTCGTCAATAGTATAGGTTTTATCACTACTACTATGTTTTGCCATAGCTTGGAAGTCAGTTTTTGTTTCCCTTCCTAACGGAATTTTTACAACCACATTAGTAGACTGAACGTAACCATTCGCAGCTTCCTTGGCAATTATTAAAGAACATTGTGTATTAATGTCATTTTCCCAAAACTTTTCACAGGCTTGATAAAGTCTCTCTAAGTTGTCCTTGGATTCTCTGTCATGCCTTAGCTGTTTGTAATGGTCCAGCTGAGGAATAGCTACAGCTGCAAGAATCCCGATGATGACTAAAACAATAAGCAGTTCCAAAAAACTAAAACCCGTTTTATTGTTTTTGCGATCTAATTTTAAAAAAATATCTAATTTTTTCATTGCTTTAAATTAATGACGTTAGTTAAACCAATAAAAAAACTTGAAATAGTGACTAATGATCGAAAGACTAATTATATCAAATAATGTAATTGCGATATCAAGAGTAAGATTAAATTATTTTAAAGTCAACGTTGTAGGGACTAATTATTTTTCCGTGATAGATAAATGATAGCTGTAGGAAAGAGAATAATTTAAAGAATCTACAATATTTATTTAAACATCAGTTTTTATTTAATTATTATAGTGAGGCTGTAAAAAGAAGAGATAGTATTCAGAGAATCAAATGTGAGGAAGAACTATGAGTAAAGCTAGACAACAAATCGGGATATTAGGTGGTAGTTTTGATCCTGTGCATATGGGACACATTGGTTTAGCACAAGAAACATATAAAAAATTTGGTTTGAATCAGGTTTTATTTGTTCCAGTTTTTCAATCGCCTAATAAATCTCATGTCCCCATAACTTCCGCTACTCACCGTGTAGCAATGCTTCGGCTAGCCATTAAAAATATTCCTTATTTTGATATTTCAGACATAGATATTATTAGAAAAGAAATTTCTTATACGATTGATACATTAAACTGCTTTAGATTAAAGTATCCAAGCAGTGATTTGTTTCTAATAATAGGGTTTGACAATTTATTAGAGTTAGATTCATGGAAAGATGCATTAAAAATTATGAAAAATTATAATATATTAGTAGCTTCTCGCCCAGGCATAAAAATACTCTCATCAGAGGAAAAAGTTCTTGGAATGTTTAATGGAGATTCACCATATTGTTTATGTGAAACAGGGAGTGGGAATTTAGATTTTGTTAACCCAGAAACAGGAACAAGGTTAGTTGTGTGTGATATTAGACCGCGAGATATTTCTTCAACTAATGTAAGAGAAAGATTAGTAAAGGGTAAGCCAGTGGATAACTTGTTGCCTCCCGAAGTTGAAACATATATTATTGAACACCAAATTTATAAGTGATAACAAGATAGATAAACCCAAACCAATATAATGTAGATGACAGATACATTAAATGATCTAACGCAATTAGTGGTTCACGCTGCCGCTGAAAAAAAAGCTTTTGATATTCTAGTTATGGATTTGCGGGAGCGCTCAGAT
>JAPYPM010000077.1 GCA_029937635.1 Nitrospinaceae bacterium | reverse complement strand
AAACAACCCCTGATCGGGCATGACCAACATGGCAATAATCGTAGACCGTGACTCCGCAAACATACATTCCTACTATGTTTTCACGCAAAGTCTCGAACACTTCCTTTTTCCCGGATAAAGTATTGAAAATTCTTAGGCTCATAACGGACTAACCTACCACCTCAAAAACTGCAAAGTCAACTGTTTGACTCTATTGTCAAATCACCGTTTTTTGGACTCTCCACCATCAATAAACAAGATTTCTCCATTGACAAAAGAACTGTCTAAAAGATAATCCAATCCTCGGAGGATATCTGACGTACTACCATGTGTTTTAGTAGGTATATTTGGTGCTCTCTTTTTAAGGTAGTCAGAGCTACCCGATGGAGATAGGATCAAGCCTGGAGCAATGCCATTAACGCGAATAGTTTCACCCCAACTCACAGCGGAAAGTTCAGTGAGATGAGCCAGTGCCGACTTACTAATCGAGTAAGCACTAAAAGTGGAGACCCTTCTTAGAATACGCTCGTCCAAAATATTTATAATGAGCCCTTTGTTAACCTTATTTTTAAATTCTCTCATCAAAATAAATGGAGCCATTAGATTGATATTAATTGTATCAAGAAGCTCTAGATCAGATGTTTTTTCAATGTTTTTTTGAATAAAGTTTGCTGCTGAATTAATAAGAAGATCGATTGAGTTAAAATCTTCTAAAACTTGATTCATCAACAAGGAAATAGAACCGAAGTTCGTAAAGTCCACGCAATAGATTTTACATTGGATGTTAAACTTTCTTAATTCTTCCGCTGTTTGCTCGGCGGATTCCTTCGAACTCCAATAATGAAGGGCAATATTGTATCCTCGCTCTGCTAAGTGAAGAGCTATAGATCGCCCTATTCTAACAGCACCTCCTGTCACCAAAGCTGTTGGCATGGCTATTTTGCTTCTCTTTTTATGCTATGATCAGTTATTAAGTCTACCCTTAACATTAAACTAGGTAGCATTGCCTAAAACAAATTTAAATTGACAGTTTACCGTCTTTACGAAAAGCCCAGCTTCAGGCCCTGTGTAAATGAATACATAGCGCTATCCACTTATTTCTAAACAGAATTAACCCATGAACGAAACTGCAAAAGGAAAATCCGTAAATATTGTAGTTCTTACTGTAAGCGATACACGGACGAAAGAAAATGACAAATCTGGAGATACGTTGGTAAAGCGGCTAACAGAGGCCGGGCATTACCTCGTGGAAAAACGAATCGTTAAAGACGAGTTACCTTTACTAAAAAATGTCCTTAAAGAATGGATTGACTCTTCTAAAGTAGATGTCGTTATAGCCACCGGAGGCACTGGTGTTACAGGAAGGGATGTGACACCCGAGGCTTTCGAATCGTTGTACGAGAAGACCATTCCTGGATTTGGAGAATTATTTCGGTGGTTGAGTTATCAGAACATTAAGACTTCTACCATGCAATCGAGAGCGACTGCAGGTGTTGCAAAGGGAACATTCCTATTCGCCTTACCAGGTTCTACCGGCGCTTGTAAAGATGCGTGGGACATGATTATAGTCCACCAATTAGACAGTACACATAAACCGTGTAACTTAGTAGAACTGATGCCTCGGTTGATGGAAACATAAGGTCCTAACCAATCACAGATATATTCCTCCTATGAGAAGGTTCGAGTTTCTAGTTGATTCCAAAGATCAGGCGCTCAGGTTGGATGTTTTTCTTTCTGAAAGCCAGAACGAATTTAGTCGATCTCGACTTAAAAAACTAATCGAACAAGGTCACGCTTCTGTTAATGATTCCTTAGCTCAAGCAAAATATAAGCTTAAAGCAGGCGACAGGGTAATTCTTAGTGTTTGCCCACCCATCGTCTCAGGGATAGAGGCTGAGTCTATACCGCTTAAAATTATATATGAAGACGAGGCAATGCTCGCTGTAAATAAACCTGCAGGAATGGTGGTACACCCTGCACCGGGGCATGCAAAAGGTACTTTAGTCAACGCGCTATTGAGCCACTGTTCCGATTTATCTGGAATTGGTGGGGTAGAAAGACCCGGTATCGTTCATCGTCTGGATAAGGACACTTCGGGTGTTGTACTCATTGCCAAAAATGAAATCGCCCATCGTTCTCTAGCAGGACAATTCAAAAATCGAAAAATAAAAAAAACCTATCTTGCTCTTGTGCGCGGTGTAGTAAAGTCCGCTTCTGGAATTATAGATACTTCAATAGGAAGACACAAAATCAATCGAAAGAAAATGACCGCCACCCTGGATCAGGGTCGTCAAGCAGAAACTCGTTACAAAGTTTTAGAGACCCTTGGACACTTTACTTACATTCAACTGTTTCCAAAAACAGGGCGAACTCATCAAATCAGAGTTCATTTAGCATCAATTCACCATCCAATTCTTGGAGACAAATTATATGGTGGTATTATCACAGGGTCTTACCTAAAAATGCCTCGACAGGCTCTGCATGCCCATAAAATAGAAATAGAGCACCCTATTAACAAACTACCCTTAGTTTTTGAGGCCTCACTTCCTCCTGATATAAATAATTACCTGCTCGCATACCGTCAAAATTAGAACTAGGAATTTTTTTACAATATGCGGTATAAATTCTAAATATTTACAATTGAGGTCATAATTATCTTCCTTTTTCGTTTTTAGTTTATGAATTATCACCAAACGCTAAAATTGTAAGGCCTCTTAAAAAAACCTGTGGAAAAAGTGTTTGTCAAATAGCTCCTTAATCGTTTAAAACAAAATATTGTAATTATTTTTACGTAAAATATTTTTACAAAAATAAAATACCTTTAATTTCAATAGCTTAATAAATCAAATGCCATAATACCACCATGGTTAAATTCGCTAACAAATTTAAAAAATTTTTCACAAAATTAACCTCCATCCTAACCGGACCTACAAAATAGCGACTTAAACGGTCTTTTAGCTATATACAAAAGCGGTAGCCACGATCAGCTTAATTCCAGTAGCCTTAACCGTGACAAGGCAAGATAAACTCTAATACAGACTGTTATTATTGAAGCAAGATATTGTTAATATTTTGACGCCCATTTTACCCAAAAGGTATAAGCATAAATTGGTTGTTTAAATTTTAGCGCTAAGTTAACCCATGTATTAAAAGTCTTCTCATGCTAAAACCTCTCAAAGGACTAGCTACACTGACAAGGTTGTAGTGCAGAGCTTAAAACTCTCTATACTAAAAGAGATCAACAGTACTATTTTTTTTAAAAAAAATATAACTTTCCACAGGTTTGTTGATAACAACTTTAAAAACTTATATTATAATATTTTAGCAGCCAAAAGGTATTCATGTTTACCGTCTTTTAAAATGCGTGAATTAAGCCTTATTGACTAATTAATATGAGGAGCCCTAATGTTTGCATACTAATTCGATGAAAAAAATATACGGTTTTGTTTCCTTTTATATACATATATAAACTTTACCTAGAAAAGCTCTAACTTCCCAAACTACGATAAAAGATAGTTTCTAAATCACCATTTACTGGGTATATGGTTCTCTTCCCTTCGGTACAAAACTAAAACCCCAGCTAAGTCTAAACCAGAAAGATACTCATAACCTTTTGTTTTTATAGAAAAATGATTGCTGTAAAAATAAACATGCTAGTATGACGAACGAAAATATATTATGACTGATCAGAAACTTACATCGAAATTTGACTGGGTTTTCTTCATATCTATCCTCACTGTGTCTATTATTGGTGTAATAGCTATAAATAGCGCGAACCATGGTCGAACAGAATCATTCTTTCGCGACCTTTACATTAAGCAAATTTACTGGATTCTCCTTGGGCTAGGAGCTATGCTCATGGCTCTAGTAATCGATTGTCGAGAACTAAACCGACATGCTTATACTATCTATGGCATTACCGTTTTAGCTCTAATTTATGTGGTAACAGCAGGCGACATAGCTTCTGGAGCTAAACGTTGGATCCACATCGGATCATTTAGCATACAAATTTCAGAGCTTGCAAAAATATCCTTAATCCTTGCCCTCGCAAAATACTTTGAATCTGGAAAGTTTCAAGGGCAGTATTCCTTTAGAGATCTATTGATTCCTGCCTTGCTGACATTTGTTATTGCCATATTGATAGCCGTTCAACCTGATCTAGGAACTGCTATTATGGTCTTCTTGGTCTTTCTAGTTTTTATCACCGCCATAGAAATCGACGGAATATTTCTGACAAAATTATTCGGCACTAGTGTTTTTTTAATCCCTTTACTATGGTTTTTTTTAAGAGACTATCAAAAACTGCGAGTAATGACCTTGTTCAATCCAGAAATAGATCCTCTCGGCGCTGGTTATCATTCCATACAATCAAAAATAGCTATCGGTTCCGGTGGCTTTGGGGGTAAAGGCCTTTTCATGGGAACTCAAAGCCGTCTCAATTTTCTTCCTGAAAAGCACACAGATTTCATCTTTTCAGTATTAGCAGAGGAAACGGGCTTTGTTGGTGTAATACTCCTATTATCTCTTTATCTTTTTATCATTCTCAAGGGGTTGAGTATAAGTTTTCACGCGCGGGATCGATTCAGCCTCTTTCTAGGATTGGGAATCGTTAGTTCAATTTATTTTTACGTTTTATTCAACATTGGAATGACTATTGGCTTGTTCCCGATAACCGGACTCCCTCTTCCACTAGTTAGTTACGGAGGCTCATCACTTGTGACCAATTTTTTTGCCCTTGGGCTACTACTCAATATAGGTATGAAACGTACAATGCTTTAAGCTCCATCAAATGGGTATTTTTAGTTTAAAGTATAATCCAGTATAATGTTCCAAAAATAAATCGTTCGTCCCATATCAGGTCATACAAAAAATTTTCACCTTTAATTATTGAAAATAGGTTTTCCGGTATGCCTTCCGAAATTTTAATAAATTCTAACGCCCGCGAAATCCGAGTCGCTTTGATAGAAAACAGTCAACTTGCCGAACTATTCATAGAGCATCGAGATAGCAAGGGCATAGTAGGCAATATTTATAAAGGAAAAGTCATTAAGGTTTTGCCAGGAATGCAAGTCGCTTTTGTTGACATGGGCTTGGATAAGGCTGGATTTCTTTGCGCAAACGATATTGATATTACGGAAATACCTGTGTCGAAAAAACAAGATTGGGTAACCGATCAAAATAAAAACACTGCATCTTCTCATGAAAAAGAAAGTAGCTTTCCCGACGATTACTCAAGTCCTAACCTTAGCAAACACCAAATTCCGATTCAGGTTCTTTTGGAAGAAGGGCAAGAAGTCATTGTTCAGGTCACTAAAAATCCTCTTGGGACCAAAGGCGCCCGTATAACAACACACATAGGTCTTCCCGGTCGCAACCTAGTCTACTTGCCAACCTCAAGCGACATTTTTGTTTCACGACGCATTGAAAGTGAAACAGAAAGAACTCGATTAAAAACCATTCTTCAAGAAACCGAAAACCTCGGAGGTGGTTATATTGTTCGCACCGCTGGGCAAGAGTGTAAAAAAAGCGACTTCGAGTCCGATCTTAATTTTCTACATCGCCTTTGGGGAAGCTTACAAGAAAAATCTGAGGTGACATCTTCCTGTAGCCTTTTATACGAAGATCTTAACTTAATCTTTCGTTCAATTCGCGACTTAGTTACGAATGACTTAACCCGCATAGTGCTAGATTCAAAATTAGAGTATCAAAACTGTCTTAAGTTCTGTGAAAATTATCTGCCGCATATCTGTAGTAAAATTGTACTACACCAAGAACCTACGCCCATCTTTGATCGCTTCGGGATAGAAATTGAAATCAACCGTGCATTGGACCGAAAAGTATGTCTCAAGTCTGGTGGATATATTTCAATCGATCAAACAGAAGCCCTTGTAGCGATCGATGTGAATACCGGGAAATATGTCGGGGATAGTGACCCCGAAGAAACGATTCTTAAAACCAACCTAGAAGCAGTAAAGGAGATTGCCTATCAGTTACGTTTACGTAATATAGGGGGAATTATTATTATCGATTTTATTGACATGCTTATGGAAGAAAGTAAAGAAGTTGTATGGAATAGTCTTACTCAGTCCCTGAAAAACGACCGCTCGCGAACAAAGGTTTTAAAAATATCAGAACTAGGCCTCCTTGAAATGACCCGTAAACGCGCTCGAGAAAGTCTAGTTCAAACTTTATGCAATATATGCTTCTACTGTGAGGGGAAAGGACAGAATAAATCACCTACGACCATATGCAACGACATAATAAGATCAGTTCAAAAAATCTCCAAAAAAAACTGTCTAGATCAAAAAAGTATCACAATAGAAATGAACCCCTTTGTTTATGATATCTTTTTTGAAGAAGAAGCTTCTTTCTTGAAGCATGCAGAGAAAGAGTATGGTCTTGAGGTTAAACTCCTAAAAAAACATGAACTTCATCAGGAAAAATATAATATTTTAATTGATTAAACTCTTCAAATCAAAAAAGTAGGCTGCTCATGAATTACATTGGACTAATCATTTTTATAGGAATAATCCTGATATCGAATGGATGTGGCACCGCTGGGAAAAGTTTTGACACATCTAATACTGAGAGTATTCTTAATGGGACAACCACCCGATCAGATATAAAAAAAATATTCGGAGAACCCTATAAAATTGGGGTTCAGAATGGACAACCTGTCTGGATTCATGAAAAACACCACTACTCGGTATTACGTGACGACACGCCCGAGGACCTAATTATCATTTTCAGCTCGGATGGAATAGTACAATCCCATCAATTTATGTCTAGCAAACCTTCCTCATAAATTAATTCAGATAACTAAAATTTAATGTTTAAGTTTAAAACTCGGCAGAACCATATCCTACATTTATCTTGGCTCGCATTCTTCTTCTCGTTTGTAGCCTGGTTCAATATGGCACCATTTAACACAACGCTCATTAGGACAGTCGGCCTCAGTCAGGAACAAATAAACATATTAATGCTATGCAATGTATCTCTGACTATTCCAGCTCGAATTCTAATCGGAATACTAGTCGATCACTTTGGGCCAAGAAAGATTTTTAGCTGTTTACTAATATTCTCCGCAGGAGTTTGTTTTTATTTTGCATCAGGAGAAAGTTTTGAGGATTTTCTGATTGCTCGTCTGCTCATGGGAATCGTTGGAGCGGGATTTGTTGTCGGAATTAAAATGATCTCCGAATGGTTTCCTCCCGAAAAAATGGGGCTCGCTCAAGGTATATATGCAGGATGGGGTAACTTTGGGGCAGCAGCAGCAGTATTTAGTCTTCCAATTATAGCTTCATTCTTTCCGGAAGAAATAGGCTGGAGATATGCCGTGGTTTTAAGTGGCATTCTTTGTGCCATTTGGGGCGTTATTTATTTTATTTTCGCGCAAGAAGTCTTAGGGAAAAGTATTAATTTTAAAACCGGATTTGAGCACAACATCGAGGTGACATCAAAAAAGGATATTTGCCTCCAAGTACTATTCTTGATACCTATTTATGGGGCTATGGCTACACTCGTCTGGAAACTTTCAGGACACCCTTTGCAGCTATTATCTTCTAATACTTTTAAAATACTGATCACAGGAATACTCTTTCTTTATATCTTTAATATGACTCAAACCGTTCGATCAAACCTACAAAAAATTGATGGACAAGTTTCATCAGAAAAAAAATATGAGTTTAAACAAATAATCATCTTAAGCATGATTTATGCTTTAGCCTTCGGCTCTCAGCTTGCTGTTATTTCAATGTTTCCACAGTTTTTGGAATCCACATTTAAACTATCAGTCGCCACAGCGGGTATGTTAGGGTCAAGTTTTGCTTTCATGAACCTAATAAGTCGTCCAGCTGGAGGCTGGGTTTCAGACCTCATTGAGAAAAAACGCACCTTGATATTCTTTACAAGCGGTTCAATGATTGGGTACATCATAATGAGTCAAATAAATTCCTCTTGGCCTCTTTGGAGTTTACTCTTAATAGCATTCGGCTGTTCAATGTTTTTACAGGCAGGAACTGGCGCCTGTTTTGCTGCTGTTCCGCTAATTCGCAAAGACCTTACAGGAAAGTTAGCTGGTTTAGCAGGAGCTTATGGTAACGTGGGTGCCGTTATTTTTCTTACTATATTGAGCTTTACTAGCCCAAAAAAAATTTTTATCATCGCAGCTTTATATGCTGCAATTGTTTTAATCGCCCTTATTTTTCTCAACCCGTTTAATAATCTTCATAAATCATTTAAAAAAAACTAAAACTATGGGATTTACATGTGGACTCGTCGGACTACCTAACGCTGGAAAATCAACTCTATTTGGTGCATTGACACGAACAAAAGCTCAATCTGGAAACTACGCTTTCACAACCATCGAACCAAATAGCGGTATTGTTCCCGTTCTGGATCCGAGGCTTGAGACTATTTCTCAATATATAAAAGCCGAAAAAGTTGTTCCCACAACTATGGAATTTGTGGATATTGCTGGGCTTATTAAAGGTGCTTCAAAAGGAGAAGGCCTAGGTAATAAATTTCTTGGTCACATCCGGGAAGTCGATGCGATTGCTCATGTCGTAAGATGTTTTGAAGATAGCAATGTTCCTCATGTCAGTGACATCATTGACCCTATCGATGATATTGACACCATAAACACAGAGTTAATGATCTCCGATATGGAAACTCTAACTCGTCGTAAAACAAAAATTGAAAAACTCGCAAAATCTGGAAATAAAGAAGCACTCATGCACATTAGAGTTATTGAAAAAGTCATACTAAATATAAATAATAATTCCCCAGCAAGAGCCATTACAGATTTTTCTGAAGAGGAACAAACTTTCCTCAACAGTTTGACTCTCCTTAGCTCAAAACCTGTGCTTTATATATGTAACGTTATGGACCCAAGTGATACGGAAAATACTCTAGTTCAAAAAGTAAAAGAAATCGCTCTAACAGACGGCTCTTCAACTGTAGCACTAGCCGGTAAAATTGAAGGTGAAATTATGGAGATCGAAGATCCTGCAGAAAGACAAATGTTTATGGATGAAATGGGGTTAAAGGAAACCGGTCTAGATCGGATGATTATTGCCGGTTACGGATTACTACAGCTCGTTACTTTTTTTACTGCCGGTGGTAAGGAAAATCGTGCATGGACCATGAAAAAGAATTTAACTGCGCCACAAGCTGCTGGGGTAATTCACACTGACTTTGAGAAAGGATTTATTCGCGCAGAAGTATATAGTCTTGAGGATCTTATACAGCACAAAACTGAAGCATCTATTAAAGAGTCTGGGAAATTAAGGGTCGAAGGAAAAGATTATATTGTACAAGATGGCGACATCGTACACTTTAGATTCAATGTCTGAGTAAACTCTACTTCACCTTTGAAGATTTATCTTCAAAAACATTAGCCCTAATTAACGAGAATGCTAGTTTGATTTCAAAAGAGTCAAACTGGCAAACTACCATCCGAGTTTCTTCAACTGGCCGAGGTAATGCTGCGATCCCAAACAAAAATAGTCTGCAGTCCATAATTTTGCCCATGACCTTAAAAAACCTGGATTAAAAAACTCAATCCTCTCTCCCTACTCTCAATTCATGGGCTCAGTTTACTAATACTTACATTAATTAAACTTGTCGCAATACTCATTATGTATTGTGCTATTAAATAATATACGTGCGTATAAGATTAGGGAAAAACAGTATAGCAACGACTGATCAGTCAATTGCTGTTCGACATAAGCCTAGAACTGACACAACGAAAACCTACATAGTGAAATCTGTGTATTGGCAAACTCGTGATCCACT
>JAPYPM010000076.1 GCA_029937635.1 Nitrospinaceae bacterium | reverse complement strand
TTTTTGCAATTGCCCCAGCGGCAACCCGGCCTACGGTTTCACGTGCACTGGAGCGACCACCACCACGATAATCTCGAAACCCATATTTCATCAAGTAAGTAAAGTCCGCGTGACCAGGTCTAAACTTACTCTTGATTTCTTCATATTTTGAAGAATCAGCATCCTGATTTTCAACCCACAACGCGATTGGGGTTCCTGTTGTTTTACCCTTGAATATACCGGAAAGAATATGTATGAGGTCAGTTTCTTTTCTCGTTGTGGTCACTTTACTTTGACCAGTCTTTCTGCGGTCAAGCTCCTTTTGGATGTCTGCTTCTTTTAGAGCAAGCCCAGCAGGACAGCCATCCACTACAACTCCAACACCCTCTCCGTGCGATTCTCCCCATGTACAAATTTTAAAAATAGTTCCATATGAATTTCCTGACATACCATTTACTTTTCTTTAACTGTTGATATTTTATTTTTCACAATAGTACAAAAAAAAACAAATCAAACTTTCACGTATAAAATAGAATTAGAGACAAAGTAATAGTAGCAGCAGGCTAACCAAAATTGATGACAATTTTTTAATGTTGTCAATGAACCGCTCTTAAGTTTTGGGTGCTCTAGGAAAAAATAATTTAACTAATGAAACATCACATCAAATGAGCTATGGAAAATAATCTATCCATGTTTCCTACTAACACTAATTAACGACTCAAAGAGGAAATAATTGAGGAAATTTTTAGATGGGGACTAGCCTTTTTTAACACTTAGATTAGAGACATATTAAGTATTTTTATCTACCAATTCTCGCAAATCTTTTCCAGCTTTGAAAAATGGGACTCTTTTGGCAGGCACATCCACCTGAGCACCTGATTTTGGGTTTCTTCCAATACGTGCATTTCTCTCGCGAATCCTAAAACTACCGAAGCCGCGGAGCTCTACCTTCTTCCCATCACTAAGAGAATCGGTAATACTTTGAAACACCGTGTTTACAACAAGCTCAGTTTGTTTCTTAGTCAAATGAATCTGATCAGAAACCTTTTCTACCAATTCTGCCTTTGTCATTTTTAAATTCCCCCCCGGAAAAAAAATGAATGCTCTACTATCTTAAAAATTAATCTTATCATTGTAAAAATCTAAGTCAACTCTTTATTTTAAATGAGGTTAAGTGTTTTTAGAGACTGGATATAATTTTTTATCCCAAAATAAAATGCTGTCTATTTGAATTAAAAACAAAGGATTACTGCCAACCATTTAGGTGCCAAGTGTATTGCAAAGAAGGAATAGAGGATTGATTAATAAAAGGCTGATTTATTGTTGCTTTTAGAATCCAGTCTAATAACCCTAAGCGTGGTTTTTCTTTAACAATTTTAGGGGCACCAATAATCCCAACTTTGTCAGACAGTTGGTCAATAGTAGCTTGTAGTCCACCCAGTTCGTCTACCAGGTTCAGAGAATGCGCCTGGCGTCCCGTAAAAATTCGTCCATCAGCGATGGTAGTGACTTCCTCAATGCTAATATCACGCCCGCTAGCAATCGCTTCTATGAATTGTTGATGTACGTCATCAACCACACTTTGGAGAAGATTTCTTTCTTTTTCAGTCATAGCGCGAGCTGGAGATCCTATATCTTTATACTTACCCGCTTTAATGATTTTAGGTTGAAGGCCTATTTTTTCCATTAACCCTTTGGCATTGGTAAATACCATTATCACACCAATGCTGCCAGTTAATGTTCCGGGGTTCGCAAAAATTTTTTCAGCTGCACTCGCTATATAATAACCTCCCGAGGCCGCCATAGCACCCATCGAAGCGTAGATAACTTTACCACCCTCTCGAGTTTTAAGAACCTCATCATAAATTTCCTGAGATGGGCCTACAGACCCACCCGGGGAATCAATTCGAAGGACGATTCCCCGAATACGCTTGTCTTGACGAAATTTTTTAACTTGGTTGACAATATGTTGTGAGCCACTAATAATGCCAGTAACATCAATCACACCAATCCTATTTTGAGCTCTTTGTTCTGGTATCCAATCTGAAGCAAGAGATAAAATACCTATAAGAGCAAAAATTATAAGAACTAAAAAAAATAACCTCCTGAAAAAAGATGAGTTTTTTTTCTCTGATTCTGGCATTTTAAAAATATCCTTAAGTTTACTAATTAAACTTAATCAGTTTTCTGTTCACTTTCTTCTTCCTTAAGCACTTCTAGCTGAAGTTGTTCTTGCTTGATAGCCTCCAAATCTAGATTTTCTTTAAAAGCTTTGATGCTCAAAGCAATTTTTTTATTACTCGCATCGACTTTAACAATCTTGGCCTTAATTTTTTGACCAATTTTAACAACTTGATCTGGTTGAGAGACATTTTCAGGACCCAACTGAGTTATGTGTATCAAACCTTCTAGACCATCTCCAAACTCAGCAAAAGCACCAAATCCAGTTATTTTGATAATTTCTCCGTCAACCTCCATTCCAATAGAATATTTTTTAGCGATATCATCCCAAGGATCTGGCTCCAGTTGTTTAACACCAAGAGAAATACGGCAATTATCTTTATCAATATTAAGCACTATCGCTTTAACCTCATCTTTTTTCTTTAAGATTTCCGACGGGTGTTTAATTTTTTTCCAGCTCAAATCCGAAATATGTATAAGGCCATCCACACCATCTTCTAATTCAATGAAAGCACCAAAATCGGTCAAATTTCTAATTGTTCCAACAACTTCAGTTCCGACAGGGTACTTTTCCTCAATCTCCCCCCAGGGATTAGCTTCCATTTGTTTCATCCCAAGTGATATTCGTTTCTTTTCTTTATCAAGAGTAAGGACAACAGCGTCAACCTCATCTCTGATAGAAACTATTTTACTTGGATGCTTGATATGCCTGCTCCAGCTCATTTCAGATATATGAACTAGTCCTTCAATCCCTTTTTCTAACTCAACAAAAACACCGTAATCAGTAATGCTAACAATCTTCCCTTTTATCTGTTTATTAATAGGATACTTTTCATCGACACTAACCCAAGGGTCAGCGGTGATTTGTTTAAGTCCGAGCGAAACACGTTCTTTTTCTTTATCAAACTTGAGGACCATTACCTCTAATTTATCGCCCATTGAAAACATTTCCGAAGGATGATTAACACGTCCCCAAGACATGTCCGTAATATGCAGTAAGCCATCAATACCACCCAAGTCAACGAAAATACCGTATTCAGTAATATTTTTGACAACACCTGAAATAAGGCTATTTTCTTCTAATTGTTGTAAAGTTTCGGTACGACTATTCTGGCGCTTCTCCTCGAGCAAAGCTCTTCTGGATAGGACAATATTACCGCGCTTTTTGTTCATTTTGATAATGCGCATTTGGAAAACTTCCCCAATCAGTTTTTCCAGGTTCCTTATAGGACGTAGGTCAATTTGAGAACCAGGAAGAAATGCTTTTAATCCGATATCGACTGTAAGACCACCTTTTGCTTTTGCTATAATGGTTCCCTCTATAATTTCTTCGGCCTCATACTTTGAAACTAGCTCATCCCATAATTTAATTTTATTCGCTTTTTCTTTGGAGAGGACAACGTTCCCATCATTATCCTCTGACCTTTCTAGAAAAACTTCTACTTCCTCCCCGACCGATAAGTCTTGGCCGTTGTTAGGAAATTCGTGTAAATGGATATTCCCTTCTGATTTGAACCCGACGTCAATTGTTGCCAAACCTTTAGCTAATTCTATTACGATACCTTGAATAATCTGACCTTCCTTGAATTGGTGAAGGCTTTCAGAGAAATATTTTTCCATTTCATCCCAATCCGCCTGGTCTTCAGGAGAAAGTTTCTCTTCTTCATCAAAGTCATCTTCGAATGTTGTTGTGATTTTTGATTTACCCATGATAAAAAATTTCTTTCTTGAATTTATAAAGCATTTGAAAAAGCTTAAGTTGATAATAGGGGTCGTTAAAAAGTTTGCGAACCCGGAACAATGACTTTTATTATTTCCTCTACCACCTGATCGATACTAAGATGAGTCGTATCAATGAGCATGGCATCTTTAGCTTGCTTGAGAGGAGCTATTTTTCTACTACGATCTTCATAATCTCTTTGAACGACCTGTTCGATTATTGTTGGCAGATCTGCGTTATTAACCTGTTTTTTTTCTTTTAGTTCAATAAATCTACGTCGCCCTCGCTCTTTTGGGTCGGCATCCAGAAAAAACTTTTTATCAGCTTTGGGGAAAACAACCGTTCCGATATCTCTCCCATCCATTACAACCTTGCCTTCCTGTCCAAGCTTTCGTTGCTTAATTGTCATAATTTCTCGGATCATTGGCTGCGCTGCTACAATCGCTGCTCCACGACTAATTTCTTCGACTTTTAATTGGTCAGTAATATTTTCTCCGTCAACGAAGACCAATTGCCCCTTCTTTCCGGGAATCAATTCGATTTTGACTTTAGAAGCAATGTCAGCTACCGCATCTTCATCTTTGAGAGCAGCATCTTTTTGCAAGCTTTTCCAAGCAACTGATCGATACATTGATCCCGTATCTATGTATCGAAAATTTAATTTATCTGCCACTATCTTTGCGACAGTGCTTTTGCCACTTCCCGCAGGTCCATCTATAGCGATAATCATGTATTACTAACAAGATTGAGTCTATACTGATTTGCAGTTTTAAATTGTTCGGTAAGTAGCATACCATTTCCTTGTTCAATTCCTGACCTAAGATGGTTCAAGGTTTCCTGAAATCGATCCAGACAGTATAAAATAGAATCTTTGTTAGAGATACAAATGTCTCTCCACATTACTGGTTCACTGCCAGCTATACGAGTTATATCCCTAAGCCCGGCGCCTGAAAAAGGTGTCACATGGTCATGATTTTCAGATTTTAAATTGCCAAGTGTGTTCATCAATGCAAAAATTAAAATATGAGGCAAATGACTAACTGCCCCAAAAATAAAATCGTGCTCTTTGGCATCCATTATGGATACTTGAGTTCCAATAGTTTCCCAAAGCTCGATGATACGCTTTAATGCTACTGGGTTCGTTTTAGTTGTTGGTGTTACAATGCAGTGAGCACCTTCATATAAAGTATTTGATGACGCCTGAAATCCGGACATTTCACTTCCAGCAATAGGGTGCGCCCCGACGAAAGAAATGTCCTCTGGCATGATTTTTTCCATTTCCAAAACAAGAGTTTCTTTTGTCGAACTCACATCTGTCACTAAGCACTCAGATTTGATATGAGGAGCCATTTTCATTGCTAGATCCCCAATAGTTTGTACCGGAGAACAAAAAATGATCAAATCTGCGCCCTTTGCTGCCGATTGAATATCAGGGACTACTTCATCTATGATATTTAGCTTTTTGGCTTCATTTAGATTAGCTTGATTGCGCCCGTATCCAATGATCGACTTCGCTAGACCAAGTTTTCGCATAACCTTAGCGAGCGATCCTCCTAAAAGACCAACTCCAATAATAGACACCCGTTCAAATGAATTCATCTTTTCAAGCCTTCCTTGGGTAAGAACCTAGCAGTCTTAAGAATAAGCATTTTTTTTCTAGCGTTTCCACAGAATTTTTGACTACTGATTCTTGGATGTGCCCTTCAAGGTCAACATAAAAAAGATATTCCCAAGGTCGATCTCTAAGTGGACGCGATTGAATTCTTGTTAAATTTATTTTATTGCGGTCGAATAGCTGCAAAACCTTGAGAAGAGAACCTGCTTCATCTCTAATAGAAAACATAATTGAGGTTTTATTACGTTTTACTTTCTTTGCCTCGTCCTTACCGATAACAAGAAAACGTGTGTAATTTTCTACCCTGTCTTGAATGTTCTCTTCAACGATATTTAAGTCATATACCTCTGCAGCAAGTTTGCCCGCTATGGCAGCGCAAGCTGATTTTCCAACTACCGTTCTCGCAGCACTAGCTGTGCTAGAAGTGGGAATTTGCTGTACGTTTGGGAGATTACGGTTTAGCCATTGGCGACATTGCCCCAAGGGTTGTGTGTGAGAGTATATAGTTTTTATTTTTTTTCGATCTTTAGCTTTAGAAAGCAGACAAAGCGAGATTGCGCTCTTTATTTCGTCGCAAATTAATAAAGGTGAATCAACAAAACAATCTAAAGTTAAATTGATTACTCCCTCTATCGAATTTTCAACAGGGACTACGCCATAATCACACTCATCATTTTCGACTTGACGAAAGATAGATTCAATATTAGGACTTGCTACAAATTTAGATGAATGACCGAATTGTTTTATTGCAGCCTGATGACTGAAAGTTGTTTCAGGACCGAGAAACCCTATACGAAGAGGTTTTTCAAGGGCAAGAGTAGCTGAAAAAATTTCTCGGAATACATATGCTAATGATTCGTCGGGGAACGGCCCATTATTCTTTCCTGTGACTCGCTCAATTATCGAGTGTTCTCGATGAGGAACGTGAAAGTGCCCTGAATTATTCTTTTTGGACTTTTCTTGTCCAATTTTTATTGCTAGTTCGCCACGTTGATTTATTAGCTTGAGCAAACGATCATCGATTCGATCTATATTATCGCGAATATCTTGAATCTTGGCCAAATAGCCGTACCGCCTTTACTTGGATTTTCGACAACCCTTTTTGGGTTTCGAATTGAATTGTTTATGATTTCATATCAGAGGCCTAAAATGCAAGTACTTATTTTTAAAATTCCATCTTTTTTGAGACTGTTTTCTAAAATAAAGTAATGCGAGGGGTTGCTAATTTAAAACAAAAAAATGTATAAAAAAGAATGTTCATAATTGACAAACTCTTTGGAGGTTAAAAAATATGGTGCTTCTTGAATTTAGTATGTCCCCTATGGATAAAGGAGAAAGTGTAAGTATTTATGTAAGTAGATCACTTAAGATAATATCCGAAAGTGGAGTTGATTATCGCCTCAATCCTATGGGTACTGTTCTTGAGGGGGAATGGGATGAAGTTATGAGTGTAGTTAAAAAATGCTATGAGACAATGCGTTCAGATTGCAAGCGCATCACTTGTTCTGTGAAAATTGATTACCGAGAAGGGGGAAAGGGTAGACTGGCATCAAAAATGGCCTCAGTAGAAGATAAACTAGGGAGAAAATTGAAAACGTGAACCTCGGATAGTTTTCGGTTAAAAAAACAAACTCGCGCACACATTATTGATGGATATTTTTTTAAAGTCCCATTAAAATTTGTTGAATGTAGTTTACTACCGAGTGGATCTCCTGTTTGCTAAGAATGTCCTCCCAGGGCATCATTGCCGTGCCTGGCCGGCCTCTTGTAATCGATTCTATCATTCGCTCACTTGTCAGTTCTTTTTTAGTTACTTTTGCTGTGAAATTTTTCGGTGTTGGGTAAAGAGCATTTGCTGCAAATGTCTTTCCGTCACCTTGGCTTCCATGGCAGACTTCGCAACGGTCATTGTAGATTTTTTTTCCTAAAGAAACTTCACTGATTGCGGCGAGATGGTTAGCGGCGACAGTATTTATGATTAAAATTAAATACCCAAATGTATTCATTATAATTTTTTTGTGGACGTACATAAATTTTATTCACCAAGGTCTTCTGGGTTTTTGAGCATCATAGCGGAAATTATTTTTTCCTTGGCGCGGCGGATTAGTTTTTTAAAAAGTATCTTTTTGTTTTGATGCGAGACGTAGAACACGTCTATGCCTCGCCCTCCCTGGGTAGAAACTTTTGCACTATGTATTCTGATTGCGAAGTCGGAGAAGACCTTTGAGATTTTATACAACATTCCTAAATGGTCACGGGCTTCGATGCGAATAATCGAGAAATTCGGATCACTTACGTTGTCTATCTCAATTTTTGGAATTATTGCCCCAGCTGTTTGTTTCTCTGCAATATATAGAGTTCTTTTTGCTAGAAGGTTTAATAGGCTTTCATGACCTTCAAAAATATTACTAAGGTCTTGTTTAAGATTTTTCCAAATTTTAAGGTCTCCTGCAACTGTCTTTTCGGTTTCTTCGATGTTAACACTGATAATAACAATCCCATCTTTTCTTATAAAAATTTTAGTTTCTAATATGTTTATACTTTTTGCGGTAAGAGTCCCCACCAATATTTTAAAAGCATCAAATTTTACTGGACAGCAAAGAATAATCTGGTGAAGGTTACCCTCCTTGTTGTAGCTATGGTTAAATATAAAAGTTCTGTCTTTTAAAGACCTTATCAATCTTATATGCAGAGCAGCTTCTCCTACTTCAACCGTCGCTAGATAATCCTCGGGAATATTATTAAAATGAAACTCTAGATCTTCTGGGGGGAATTCCCAGTGAAGAATTTTATAGACCTCGACCCAGGTTGTGAGTGGTCTTGAGTGAAGTGATTCAGGGTTTTGGAAGTAATCTCGTGACCTCTGATACAACTCAGAAATAAGAACTTTTTTCCATGAAGTAAAAGTACCGGGAGCGACAGCTCGAAGCTCAGAGTAACTTCGCAAATATAGCAAATCTAGTTTTTTGATAGAGCCCACTTTTTTTGTAAAATTTTCTATAACTCTTGGCTGGCGAATGTCACTGTGAAGAGCAGTTTCTATCATCAAGTAAGCATTGCTTACTAGAAAATCTATGATTTGAAGTTCTTCAGTGCTTAAGTCGAGATGAACGGTTGCAAGTAAAATATGCTTTAACTGTCCTTCAGAGCCCTCGGGGTCTTTTTTTTCTACGATAGGTTGAATGAAAGCCGATAACTTAAGTAGTGTTTTAGAGTTTAATTGTTCGTAGTTTTCAGAAAATTCCTTAAAGCTACTCGGTTTGTTTTTAAGTTCTTCAAGAAAACGAATCATCCTTAGGGAGTGTTCATCGGATGTATAGCGATGGTAAAAGTCATAACTTACCCTGCAATGAGCCCTTCCATACTCTGGTAAGAGAGCACCTAAGACCCCAACTTCATGCATGAGACGAAGAAATTTCTCTGAATTAGATTTTTTTAGAGTGTTTAAAATAAATTTTCTAACCTCACTTTTTTGCCCCAGCACACTCCCTAATGAATGTATTTGTTTTTTTATTAATCGTTTTATTTGATAGGTAGGTGAAAGATTGTGTGTTTGGCATAACTCGAAGACATTTAGGATCATTCTTGGATTTTCCCTAAACAGGACATCAGACCCCTCATCTTCAATTGTTAAGTTTTCTCCGGATGCATGGAATCCATCTCCTAAGCTCTTTTTTACAAATGAAGAGAATACTTTTTTTACGGTTCGTCTGGTTTCAATGCACCTTTGAAATATAATTTCTGAATATTGATGAACATTAGTTGCGTGAATAAAATAATTATGCATAAATTCTTCAACCCTGAGTATTTCGTTTGTTTCTTTGTATCCTAGGTTAGCACTTGCTTGTTTCTGCAGATCATGAGTAAGGACGTCCTGTTTCTTATTATTAAGGTAATGAAGTTCATTGCGCACACGTAAAATGAAGTCAACAGAAAGGTTTAGTATGTTCAATTCTTCTGATGATATAATATCATTGCGTGGTATTTCTCTGAAAGACAGGCACCCAAAGCGAATGGCGATAGCCCATAGTGCAGTGTGGTAGTCTCGCAATCCACCTACACCGTCTTTTATATTAGGCTCTGGATCGCTTGACGGGCCTCCCCCCTCCTTGTAGCGAAGATTTTTTTCCTTAGACTTTTCATCAAGAAACCCCTTGATATTTTTTCTTAATGAATTTTTTTCAATCGATTGAAAAAACTTTTTATACTTTGCTTGGCTTCCGATCATAAAGCGTGTCTCGATCATGGATGTTTTTGCTGTAACATCTTTCCCGGCCAGGAGTAAGCATTCTTGCAGGGTACGGT
>JAPYPM010000075.1 GCA_029937635.1 Nitrospinaceae bacterium | reverse complement strand
TTAGATAAAGAACTAGTTGAGTTCTTCATCTCAGAAGAAGTTTTTAGTAAGTATAAAGAACTACACGAATCAAATGGTAACTAAAGCCACATGAATCCTAATTAAGGTTACCCTCTCCCAAACAAGATATAATTAGTAACAAAACCCACCTTAAGAGAGAACCAATTTAAATAATTAATATAAACTCGTATTATTTTTTCTTAGGTTTGTAAGGACCTGTTCGCAAAAAATTATCATTCATTTTAAGGTGTTCATCTATTATAATCTCCTCATCCACCCCTTTATTTTTAGGTTCTTCATCAAACTTTTTAAAAGCGCGGTTTTTTAACTTATCAGACATTGTAGTTGTTCGCTTTGTCCGGACTCTAACAGTTTTTGGCTTAATACTTTCTTTATACTTTTTTTTGTCTTCATGGGACATGCTCATTACCATAGTTTTTTGTCCCTAGCGAGAAATTGTTATCAAAAAATTCAATCAATCTACATATTCTAAGTAAATAATATCATTTTAATGCTTTAGTATTAATAAAATTTATGCCTATTCAAAAAATAAACGATCATTTTGAATTAGCTCGACTTCTTGATCATTTATCTATAACGGCTAAGGTGATTGACATTAAATAAGCATCAACCTCTACATACTCTCCCTCAGATACATAGAAATCCTTAACTCTCCCGTTAACTTCAGAAAGCAACGTAAAATAACCCTCTGAAATAATTTCACATACAGGCATTCCTTTAATTACTTTATCTCCAGGGTTAACTAAAAACTTATCCACTTTACCCGAGGTCATTGTTGGATACATGGCTGACATTAAAATATAATCCTCCATCAATGTGCCTTTCTAAAAATAATAAAAAATAAATTTGCCTAATCTCTCACCCGTTAATAGGTATAATACTATTGAGAAGTGTTATATTTAAAAAATAAGATTATCAAAAGTATCTAAAAGAAGACACACATGAAATTACAAGTTGGTGATGTGTTATTTGAATCAATGTCACAAAACATAGGATCAATTACCAAAATTTTTGAACACCCAGATGGGAAAATAGTTAAAATTAGATGGCGGATGGACGGCCACCTTCCTCATGACACAGAACATTCATATAAAAAAGTGCTGCGCTGCGTCAAGAATGGTCTATATGAACTTACTCCTAAGATGTCTTCAGATAACAAAATAGAATTAGATAAATAGACTGATTATTGCTTGTATACAGTATGAGAAGGACGGCCAGCTAAGATACTTTCCTTTCCCCAGTTTGTTACTTGTTTGAATTTATCAGATTGGCAAAATTCATTGAACGCGTTTTCAGCCCCCCACTCAGATACTATTAAATAAGATTGCCCATCATTAACATCTTTATAAAGAAAAGACTTTTCATGACCATCGGTGCCATTCATTGCATCTATTACTCCAGTACAGGCTTTTTCAAAAACTTCTTCTTTTCCTGACAACACCTTATAGTTCATTCCAATAGTAACCATTCTAAATCCTTATTTTTTATTTTTAATAAAATATTATGCAACCAGCTTAATTCCACTACAATGCTCTTCGCCAACAAGAGATACATCCTTAAAACCAAAACGATCTTTAATAAAGTTAATATTTTCACGTTTATTACCCATATAAACAGAAATTAAGTTCTTTGGAACTTTAAAGATTATTTTGTGAGGTAAGCTAGTTAAAGAAAGTATTTCTTCAATCATTAGATCCAAACTAATTTGACAATCAACAAGATAACGGGTCGAAGGGTGAAAAGGACCAGCTACCAGGTTTTCTTTTAAAGAACGATCTGGTTGAACTCCTACCCTAATAATAGGAATACTTGCCATCTTAAATAATAAAATGGCATTTTTTAATGCAGCGATAGTCCTCTTTAAAGACCAAGGATTGTAAAGACCCTTTTTGTACATTGAATATAATGCGGTATGACGCAAAACTAATGTAGGGTAAAGACGTACAAAGTTTGGTTTCATACTAATAACATCCATGACCGATTTTTGAAAACGTTTCTCATTGTCGCCAGGAAGACCAAGCATTAGCTGAAGACCTAGATTGAGATTACGTTTTTTAATCAAAGAAATTGATTTAATTAACTCATCTCTAGAACATGGACGTCCAGACTCTTCAAGAACTTGCGCGTTGGTAGATTGCACACCTAGTTCAACCGTCTGCACACCGTAAGTTTTTATTAGATCAAGACGCTCAGAATCAACAAATAGTGGGTGAGTCGACACTCGTATTGAATCTACTCGGCCACTTTCAATAAAAGGTTTTATCACTGATAGCAGCATTTTCTGTCTGTCCATAGGTAAACCAGTAAAGCTTCCTCCATAAAACGCAACTTCACACGTAGAACTACGGGTTGAATTAAAATCTTGACCTAGATAAGTCTTTAAAACTTCCAAAATATGACTTTGATCTGTCTTAGATCGAGTACCAGTTATATCAACTTGACTGCAAAAAACACAACGGTAAGGGCATCCCTGATGAGGAATAAAAATTGGGACAATCAGTATTTTCTTTTTCTTCATACACTTATATATAAAGATCTTAACCTTTATATTTTTTTAAACACATTCAAAAAACTACTTAATGCATGCTTTGCCGCAATCTGTTCAGCTTCTTTTTTACTCCGCCCTTTTCCGGACCCTAGTGTCTGACTACGAATTATAACCTTAATATTGAATTGTTTATCATGGCTGGGACCTACTTCCTCCACTACCTTATATAAAGGAACACAAGAAAATTTGTTTTGCGTATATTCTTGTAAGTGACTTTTAAAGTCTGTGGATATGCTTGCATCTTTACAGTTATCAATTTCCTTAATCAACTGTGGTAAAAATATATCAGCAGTTGTTCGAAAGTCACTATCGCAAAAAAGAGCTCCCACTAAGGCCTCATAGGCATTGGCAAGAATAGATGCTTTTTGCTTACCTCCAGAAGAGTACTCTCCTTTACCAAGTGAAAGATAACCACCTAGTTTTAGGTTTTTAGCTAACCCAGCAAGAGATTTTTCATTAACAACCGCCGCTCTAATTTTTGACAATGCTCCTTCGGGCAAATCCTTAAATCTAAAAAAAATATAATCACTCACAATTAGATCAAGAACAGAATCTCCTAAAAACTCAAGCCTCTCATTATTTTTTTCTGAGTGTAAAACCTCATTTGAATAAGACTTATGAGTTAGTGCTTTCCCTAGAAGTTCGATATTTTTGAACTGATAGCGCAAGCATTCCTGCAAAGGAACCAATGCATTAATTCTATCTTCATGCATTTTTGTATTAATTAGACAGGTTTTTGAATACTAGAACCGCGTTTGTACCACCAAAACCAAACGAATTAGAAATAGCTGTAGAGATCTTTACTTCTCTAGCCTGATTAGGAATATAATCCAAGTCACACTCTGGATCAGGAGTATTATAATTTATCGTTGGTGGTAAAACACCACGTTTTATAGCAAGTAATGTATAAATAGCTTCTATACCTCCGGCAGCTCCAAGTAAGTGACCAGTCATAGATTTGGTCGAACTAACTGCTAATTTATATGCATGATTTCCAAACGTAGATTTTATAGCTTGTGATTCAGCTGAGTCTGCTCCTGTAGATGTTCCATGAGCATTAATGTAGTGTATATCGCTATTGTTTATACTCGCATTTTTTAATGCTAAATTCATGCAACGAGCAGCGCCCTCACCATTAGGGGATGTAGAAGTTATGTGATGAGCATCTCCATTCAAAGCATATCCTGAAATCTCACCATACATTTTAGCGCCACGCTTTTTTGCTGTTTCATACTCTTCTAGTACTACAACTCCACACCCTTCCCCGATAACAAACCCATCTCGATCCTTGTCAAATGGTCTGCTTGCGCTTTTAGGATCTTCATTGCGTGTCGATAAAGCTTTTGCAGCATAAAAACCCCCAATACAAAGAGGAGTAATAACTGACTCTGTACCCCCAGCAATCATTGCATCGGCATCACCATACTGTATCAAACGGGCAGCATCTCCAATCGAATGAGTTCCTGTAGCACAAGCTGTAACTACGCAAGTATTGGGACCTTTAGCTCCAGAATGAATTGACACTTGACCTGATGCAAGATTAGCAATAACCATGGGAATAAAAAAAGGTGAGATCTTACGTACACCTCTTTCTTTATATATATTGTGGAACTTCTCTATCGCTGGTAATCCACCAAGGCCAACACCTACTTGAACACCAACTCTCTCGGCATTTTTTTCAGTAATTTCAAGACCAGAGTCTTTAAGGGCATCACTACTAGCAGCTACTGCAAAATGAATAAACCTATCCATTTTTTTAACTTCTTTATGCCCCATATACTTCTCAGGATCAAAACCTGCAACTTCACCCGCAAATCTTACAGGAAAAGACTCTGTATCAAACCTAGTAATTGGGCCAATCCCAGACCTTCCATTAGTTATGGCTGACCAATTTTCTTCAATACCAATTCCCAATGGGGAAATAATACCCATTCCCGTGACAACTACTCGCCTCCTCATTCACTTACCCCAAATTCAATAGAATGAATCAATTAGTGTTGTTCTTTATATAATCAATTGCATCCTGAACTTTTGAAATCTTCTCAGCCTCTTCATCTGGGATTTCAACATCAAACTCCTCTTCAAGAGCCATGACTAACTCAACAGTATCAAGAGAATCCGCCCCTAAGTCGTCAATAAATGCAGCTTCATCTGTAACTTGTTTCTCATCTACACCTAATTGATCAATTATAATTTCTCTTACTTTTTCTTCAACAGACATAATTAAAACTCCTAAAAAATATTACATCAACATTCCACCATTAACATTTAACACCTGCCCAGTAATATAACTAGAACTACTGGAAACAAGAAAAACTACACTATGGGCTATATCTTCAGGAAGCCCCAAACGCGAAAGAGGTATCTGCTCAATAAGTTTATCTTTTATTTTTTCATCAAGGACCCGGGTCATTTCTGTGTCAATAAATCCCGGAGCTATAGCATTTACTGTGATGTTTCTAGGGGCTAATTCTCGTGCCATAGTTTTTGTCAAACCAATTAAACCTGCTTTAGATGATGAATAATTAGCCTGGCCAGCATTCCCCATAATACCCACTATGGAAGCAATATTAACAATAGCTCCTTGACGCTGCTTCATCATATGTTTTGCTGCTTGTTGACCGCAAAGAAAACTACCTTTAAGATTTACGGCGAGAACACGATCCCAGTCATCTTCCTTCATTCTAACAAAAAGTCCGTCCTTGGTAATTCCTGCATTGTTAATCAAAATATCCAAGGGCTTAAATTCGCTTTTTATTGAATCAAATGCCACTTTAACATTTTCTGGGTCTATTACATTTAATAAAATAGCAGAAGCTTTACCTCCACTGGCGACAACATCTTCAGCAGATTTTTCAGCATTTTTAAGATTAATATCCCCAAAAACAACGTGCGCCCCAATTTTTGCTAAGTGATTTCCGATCACCTGCCCTATTCCTTGTCCCCCACCGGTAACTAGCGCAACTTTACCTTTAAGTTCCATAGCTATCCTTTTGTTTTAAAAATATTTTACAGGCATCAACGGTTGTTTTTAAGGACTCAGGGTCTCCAACCTGAAAACGCTTAACATTATTACTAAACCGGCGCATAAGACCAGACAAAACCCTTCCAGTACCTAGTTCAATAACAACATTTACTCCTTCTTTAATAAAATATTGCATTGTATCAGCCCACATAACAGGCGAGCAAACCTGACGAATCAATGCTTCCCGTGCAAGAGAACCAGTAGTAAGTGGTCTTGCTTGAATATTAGATATAACTGGATATTGATGGTCAGCAAATTCTGTTTTTTCTAGTTCTTTTTGTAGTTTTATTTCTGCTGATTTCATCAATGAACAGTGAAAAGGAGCGCTAACCGGTAATATGACTGCTTTTTTAGCCCCCTCCTTTTTTGCTAATCGAGATACTTCCTCAACAGCTCTAAGATGGCCGGCAACAACAATTTGCTCCTGACTGTTAATATTGGCTGGTTGAACAATAAAGTCTTCGGTTGAAATTCTATCGCATAATTCGCGAACACTATCTAGAGGCATTCCAATTATGGCTGCCATACCTCCAACACCTACGGGAACCGCTTCCTGCATAAAACGCCCCCTCAAATTAACCAACCGAACCGCATCCAAAAATTGAATAGATCCTGCTGCAACATTAGCTGAATACTCACCAAGGCTATGACCAGCTGCTATATCGGCATTGATACCATTTCCCCTCAACAAATTCAAGGCTATTGTACTATGAATTAAAAGAGCAGGTTGGGCATTTTCAGTAAGCATTAATTTTTCGCTAGGTCCATTAAAACACAAGTCTGCAATATCAAACCCAAGAACTTCTCCAGCACTATCAAATAATTTTTTAGACTCTAAAGAGGTCTTGTAAAATTCACTGCCCATACCAACGGTTTGTGATCCTTGACCTGGAAAAAGAAAAGCAATTTTCACCATCTAATCAACGCCGCCCCCCAAGTAAACCCAGCCCCAACAACAACCAGAAGTACAAGGTTTCCTGGTTTTATTAAACTAGCTTGATTGGCCTCATGAAGAGCTATAGGAATTGAAGCCGATGAGGTATTTCCATATTTTTCTATGTTTATAAAAATTTTTTCTTGTGGAACACCTAGTTTCTCTGTTACCGCATCAATAATCCGTCTATTAGCTTGATGAGGTATAACTAAACCAATGTCTTCGGCTGAAAGTTCATTAAAATCCAAAGCCTCTTTGGAAACTTCCACCATTCTCTTGACAGCTGCCTTAAACGTAGAATTGCCAGACATATGAATAAAATATTCTTTTCTATCTATAGCTTCATGCGATATTTTTTTTTTCCCGATACCACCAGGAACTATAATCAAATTAGATTTACTACCATCTGAATGAATGTGCGTGGACAGCAAACCCCTTGGTTCATTAATTTCATTTTTCTTTAAAACTATGGCGCCAGCCCCATCTCCAAACAATATGCAAGTTGACCGATCTGACCAATCTACAATACGCGAATTGGTTTCACTGCCAACAATCAGAACGTAACGATACTTACCACTTTTAATGTACTGCTCTGCTATAGATAATCCAAAGACAAACCCAGAGCAAACAGCTGAAATATCATAGGCTGCGGCATTTATAGCACCAAGTCCATTTTGAACAAAGCAGGCTGTAGCTGGGAAAAGAATATCAGGAGTTGATGTACAAACAATAATGAGGTCTAGCTCATTAGGTAAAATTTTCGCTGACTCAAGAGCCATCTTTCCTGCTTGAATCGCAAGAGTGGATGACGATTCATCCTCATCAGCAATGCGCCTTTCACAAATGCCGGTACGCGTACGAATCCATTCATCAGAGGTATCAAGTGTTTTTTCTAAGTCTGCATTCGTAAGAACTTTTCTGGGAAGAAACATACCTGTACCAGCAATTTCAGCTCTAATTTTGATACCAGTATTCATCGAGAAAGTTAAAAAGATTTATCTTTGGGAGTAAATTTAGTTTCAGGTGAAGTATTAGTATCACTCCCATCCTTATCCGGCGTAAAGGTGATTTTTTTAATATTCTTCCAAAAAGGCTCTTTACCCAACACAAGGTTTGATTCTATGTCATTCCGAATGTGTTCATTCATTTTTTTTTCTACTAATTCTTTGGCACGAATAATTGCATTTTTAATTGATTTTGGAGATGAACCACCATGGGCAATGATACAAACTCCATTTACCCCTAAAAGGGGTGCTCCCCCTGTCTCAGAGTGATCAACCATTTTTTTAAAATTTAAAAATTGAGGTCTAATCAAATAATAACCAAGTTTAGTAACCCAATTAGCCATAAAAACCTGTTTTAAGTTCTCTCCTATCATCTCGGCAAGACTTTCACTAATTTTCAATGCTACATTCCCAGTAAACCCATCACATACTATTACATCAGAATTACCTTGATAAACCTCTTTTCCTTCCAAATTGCCAATAAATCGTACATGACTATTTTTTAGCAAATGAAAGGCTTCACGGGTAACCTCGTTTCCCTTTGAATCCTCTTCACCAATACTCAATAAACCAACACTAGGAACAGACTTTCCATGTATGTATTTAGCAAAAGAATGTCCCATTATACCAAACTGGAACAATTGACTGGATTTACAATCAACATTTGCTCCCGCATCAAGTAAAATAGAGTATCCTTTTAAGGTCGGCAACTGAATGGCAATTGCAGGGCGGTCTACTCCCTTTAGGAGACGAAGGGTAAAAGTTGCAAAAGCAAGAACAGCACCAGTATTTCCAGCACTGACAAAAGCAGATGCCTGACCATCCTTTACTAAATTAAGACCAATTTTGATTGACGATTTTTTCTTACCTCTCAAAACTTTGGAGGGTGCTTCATGCATTTCAACTACATCTTGCGCATGGACAACCTCAATCGGCAATTCCTTCCAGTCATCATATCTAGATAGTTCTTCCTCAACCAAGTCAGACAAACCGATCAGAGCAATCTCTACACCACACTCTTTAGTGGCCATCACAGCTCCTTCGATTACAGCTTGAGGAGCGTGATCGCCGCCCATAGCGTCAACCGCAATCTTCATATAACAAATGACTCCATCAAAGGACGGGTTACTTTAGATATAATACGTAGAGTTAATAAACTTAGGATAAAATAAGACGTGATCCGCAACGCTGTGAAAAACACTTATACAACTTCCACTTCCATTACTTCTTTATCTTTGTAATAGCCGCAATGAGCACATACATGATGTGGCTTATGCATTTCATGACATTGCGGACATTCGCTCATGGTTGGTTGGCTAAGCTTATCATGTGATCTACGCATCCCCTGCCTAGACTTGGACATCTTCTTCTTCGGAACTGGCATCTATTCTCCTTTAGAAAATTGATCTTTTAATACTTTTAAAATTTTCAATCTTGGATCTGTAAAGGACTCATTTGAGCACTTACAAAACGCATGATTCAGATTCTGTCCACACTGGGAACAAAGTCCTTTACAGCCTTTCTCACACAAGGATATAGCAGGAACAGCAAGCAATATACTATCCCTGACCGATTGAGTGAGATTAATCTGTTGTTTTTCATACACTTCTACATCAATATCGGAGGCGTGTAATTCCACCTCATTTAATGAAGTTAATCGATCATCGATCGGTGCAAAATGAGCTTTTAATTCACTATCAATCGGATATGTTAATGCATCAAGACAGCGAGAACAACTAGTAACTACACTCGTTGTTACTCCACCCTTTAGGTAAACATTATCATCTATTCTGGTCAGGGTTCCCTTAACAGCAACATCATCGTTTAAATTTAAGTCTGTCTGACCGACTACAATTTGATCTTTCTTCAAAACCAATTTAAAGTCCAGACCTTCCTCACCAATCTCCTCAATAGGAAAAACCATGACACAAGATACATGTAGAAAATAAGGACTAAAACAACTTCTTTTAAAAAACCATTATATAGTAGAAAAAACAGGAAGGGTACAAAATACAATATCTTTATTTGATGACATCGTCAAGAAAAACATAAGTCTATTACCCAAATTAATCAAGCTCTTGGATGAAAGTGTTTGTAAATACCGCTCATTCTCTCACTTAGAACATGAGTATATATTTGTGTACTAGAAATGTCTGCGTGTCCTAACATTTTTTGAACAGAACGCAAGTCTGCTCCACGGTCAAGAAGATGAGTAGCGAATGCATGCCTCAGAGCATGCGGGGATACCGTACCCGCTATTTTTGCCTTGATCGAATATTTTTTTACAATTTTCCAGAAGCTTTGTCTAGACATAGCATTTCCCCTCCTAGTTAAAAATAAGTCCTCAGTTATACGTTTTTTTTGAAATAAAGGACGTGCATTATTGACATAACCCTCTATAGCAGTTTTAGCTATATCTCCAATAGGGACAACCCTTTCTTTAGAGCCTTTACCCAATGTTCTAAGGAACCCAACTTCTAGATTAACCTCACTCATTTTAAGTGAGGTCAACTCTGAAACACGCAACCCAGTTGCATACATTAATTC
>JAPYPM010000074.1:6429-10129 GCA_029937635.1 Nitrospinaceae bacterium | reverse complement strand
TAAAGATATATCGGGTGAGATAATTGCAGAATCAATTAAAAGAGCTATGGACGAACCGGAAACACTTAAAAGATTGGAAGATAATAGTTATCGCCTTGGTAGCCGAGACGCAGTTGAAAAAGTGAAGAGGATTTGTTTAGAGTTAATGGGCGATGTAGTAAGAGTGATGGAAAACAACAATGAAACGAAAGAAAAAAATATTTTGTTATGCTTTTAGGAAAAACCAAAAGAATCCACCTTGTTGGGATCGGAGGTTCAGGCATGAGTGGAATAGCTGAAGTTTTAATAAATCAGGGTTATGAGGTAAGTGGGTCTGATAGGGTTGCAACGTCTGCGACAGACCATTTGGAACATCTTGGGGCTAAGATATTTATTAATCATGCACCTGAAAATATCGAAGGTTCACAGGTTGTCGTGGTATCTAGCGCTATAGAGCAAAGTAACCCGGAAGTAACCACAGCAAAAGAGATTAATGTACCGGTCATTCCTCGTGCAGAAATGTTGGCTGAGCTTATGCGCATGAAGTATGGAATTGCTATTGCTGGTACACATGGGAAAACAACCACAACCTCTCTTGTGTCAACAGTTCTGGGTGGAGGAAAACTAGATCCAACGGTAATTATAGGAGGGAGATTAAAAAATTCTGGCAGTCATACCAAACTCGGACAAAGTAAATTTTTAGTGGCAGAAGCAGATGAAAGTGACGGGTCATTTATGCGACTTTCACCTTCTATTGCCGTAGTTACAACAATTGATGAAGAGCACATGGAGTTTTATCAAACATTGGAAAATATAAAAAATACTTTTCTTAAGTTTATTAATAAAATTCCATTTTACGGTTCTGCAATCCTATGCCTCGATGATCCGAATATACAATCGATAATTCCAAGTGTGGAAAAAAGATATATTACATATGGCCTTAGTTCCCAAGCGGATTACAGGGCACGGTACATTTCAATTGAAGGACTGAAAACATATTTTAATGTGTTTTGCCGAGGAAAAGATTTAGGGCGCATACGCTCGGGAGCACTAGGTAGACACAACGTACTAAATACTCTTGCCGCAGTAGCAGTAGGAATGGAATTAGATATTAATTTTAAAATAATAGCAAATTCTCTCCTTAAATTTGAAGGCGTGCAAAGGCGGTTTGAAATTGTGAAGCAGTCAGACGAATTTACTCTAATAGATGACTATGGGCATCATCCCGCAGAAATAAAAGCGTGCCTAAAGACGGCAAAAGAAGTTTGGCCTACCCGCAGGCTAATCGTTATATTTCAGCCTCATAGGTATTCACGTACCAAGTCTCTGATGAAATATTTTTGGTCTGCCTTTAATGATGCAGATCATTTGTTTGTAATGGACATATATTCAGCAGGAGAAAGTCCTGTAGATAAAGTACACGCAAGTTCAATTGTTGAGGGTGTGCGTAAATGTGGGCACAAAAATGCTAAGTACATTGATAATGACAATGATCTAAACAAAAAGTTGTTCTCTCTTACCAAACACGGGGATGTGTTAATGACTTTAGGGGCAGGAGATGTATGGAAGTTGGGTAGAAATTTCTTAGGTGTTAAATTTCCAAAATAATATTTAATAATTAGAGGAGGGGTTTATTTATATGCTGAGCGGACCTTGGAAGCAAAAATTAATACGCTACGCAAATACAGGAACTGACTATAAACTTCCCATGAGGACTAGTCTGGACTTACCTAGAACTATTCTGGGGAGAAAAATCACGCAGAGAAAAAATATGAATCTTTCTTTATCTTTTCAAAATAAGATCAAGGGTGAAGTTATTTACGACGAAATGATGTCTAAGTATACTTCAATGCGAATTGGAGGACCGGCAGATGTGTTTGTTTTGCCAGCTAATTTGAGAGATTTGCAAATAATTTTGAAGCATCGTGGCAGTTGCCCAATATTGACAATTGGGGAAGGGACTAATCTTCTTGTAAGAGATCGAGGCATTCGAGGAATTGTGATCTCGTTAAAAAAATGTTTTAAATCAATAAAACAACCAGTCTTTTACAAATCCATAGAGGGTGAAGAAAGGGCGCTTGTTAAAGTAGATGGTGGTGTTAAATTGTCCTATCTATCTAAATTTGTAGCACGTTATGGTCTGTCTGGCATCGAAAACTTAGTAGGAGTTCCAGGATCTGTTGGTGGCTCTGTTGCGATGAATGCTGGAGCAGAGGGTGCTGAAATTAGCCAGGTTCTCCGTAGTATAAAATTTCTAACTCTTAATGGAGAAATTAAAACATATAGTAAAAGTGAGATGGTATTTGCTTATCGAAAAACTATGTTTCCCTCAAAAGACGGGATAGTAATTGAAGCAGAGTTAGACTTAGCAAATGGAAAAATTTCTGACATTTATCTTAAAATGGATAAATATTTATCGCGGCGAGGTTTAACACAGCCTTTGAATATGCCAAATTCGGGATCAATTTTTAAAAATCCCGACGGAGAAAAAGCTGGGCATTTAATTGAATCCGCTGGCCTTAAAGGTTGTCAAATTGGAAGGGCTAGCGTTTCGATTAAGCATGCCAATTTTATAGTAAATAAAGGAGGTGCTTTAGCAGAGGATGTAATTCAATTAATCAAGCATATTCAGACTGTTGTTGAAGAAAAAAGCGGTATTAAATTAGAACAAGAAATTATTGTTATTTAATTGGGTTAATAACTATTTCAATGAAATTAAAAGATAAAATAATTGGGGTTTTGATGGGAGGTTTGTCTTCTGAACGAGAAGTTTCGCTTACTTCGGGTAATGCAGTATTAGAAGCATTACAAAGAAAAGGTTTGAAAGGAATAGGAATTGATGTGAGTAATGATATCGCCTTATCTTTGGAAAAAAAAAAAATTGATATAGCTTTCATAGCGCTGCATGGACTTTATGGAGAGGATGGTACGATTCAAGGTTTACTTGAATATTCAAAAATACCCTATACAGGGACAGGTGTTTTAGCTAGCGCGTTAACATACGATAAGGTGAAGTCTAAAGAAATTTTAAAATTTAATAAAATTCCCACGGCGGACTATCAAGTTTTTTATAGAGGGAAGGATAAAATACAGGAACTTAAATTAAGTTTGCCAGTTGTTGTGAAGCCTTCAAATCAGGGTTCAAGTATCGGGATTACTATTGTAAAGGAAGAAAAAGAGTGGGGGGCAGCTTTGGAATTAGCTTTTAGTTATTCCAAAGAAGTTTTGGTTGAGAAATTTATCGAAGGTAAGTTGCTAGCTATTGGAATGAATGGAGAACAACCTATGCCCATTGTACACATTCGTCCTGAATCGGGATTTTATGATTATGAATCTAAATATACTAGCGGTCGCACACAGTATACTTGTCCTGCGGAGCTTAGTACAGAGGAGACAAAGCGGTGTAATGATATATCCATCAAAGTCTATAAGGCCTTGCGAGGAAATGGGATGCCTCGAGTTGACGTGATACTTGATGCAAATGGAGCGCCGAATGTACTCGAAATGAATACTGTTCCGGGTATGACCCAAACAAGTCTGTTGCCAATGGCGGCAAAACAGTCTGGAATTGAATTTGATGATTTAGTGGTCGAGATTTTAAAATTAGCTAAACTCGAATTTGAAGAGTGAAATATTATTATGAACTTAGCTTTGTTAGATGATAAAAAAATGATAAGCACTTGGATCCAGAATGAGTTCTATCAGGGAAAGAAACAAAAAG
>JAPYPM010000074.1:0-6329 GCA_029937635.1 Nitrospinaceae bacterium | reverse complement strand
AAACAAAAAGGAGTCAATATAAACTTAAGTTCTTTTCCCCTAGTCATAATCAACGGATTAGCGAAGGTCATTCTGATAGTTATATTTTTCTATGGAATTTTTTTGAGTTATAGATTTATAAATCAGTCACCCTACTTTAACATTAATGAAATAAATTTGGTTGGTCAAAAAACATTATCAAATGAAGAGTTAAGTTCATGGATTGGGCCCATAATCGGGGAAAATATATTTGCATTAGAGCTTAATGAAATTTCTAAAAGGTTGATAGGTCACCCGTGGATAAAATCGGCTTCAGTGGGGAGAGTATTTCCTCAAGGTATTTATGTTGAAATTAAGGAAAGAGTTCCTTTTGCTAAAATTCAATTGGAACAGGTTTACGTTATGGATAATTATGGTGTTTTGCTGGGGACAAATGAAATAGGTGAAAATAATCTTCCTACTATAACAGGTTTGAAAACTAAAAATCTTAAAATAGGAAATAATGTTGCAGAAGAAGAAATTATTAGTGGATTGAAAATTATGCGCAGTCTCAATCGTCTCTCGATATTCGAAAAAAATAAAATTGATAATATTCATATTACTAACAGGCATAGGATTACTTTTTCTACGCATACCAAGAATATCAAAGTTCACATGAGACCAGAAATAGCACAGAAAAGTTTTGAAAACTTGGTGCTCGCATTAGGTGTGATAGAAAAAAATGAGAAAAATTTAAGCGAAATCGATCTGTCTTTTAAAAACAGAATTGTTATAAAACACGACAATGAAGTTAAGAAAAAAATCTAAAAACTCAAAAGACTTGAACCTGGAAAGGGAGAGGACGTATGTCCAAGAAAAATGATTACATAGTAGGTCTTGATATTGGAACCACTAAAATATGTTGCATCATTGGTGAAATAAACAACGAGAACCAAGTTGATATCATAGGATTAGGGCAATATCCTTCGCGTGGTCTACGCAAAGGTGTTGTGGTAAATATTGATGGGACAGTAGAGTCTATAAAAAATGCTGTTGAGGAAGCAGAGTTAATGGCGGGGTGTGAAATCGAATCTGTGTTTGTTGGAATTGCCGGTGGTCATATTAATAGTTTGAATAGTCACGGTATTATTGCCGCACAAAGTAAGGAAATTACACAAAAGGATGTCGATAGAGTAATAGATGCAGCAAAAGCGATAGCCATTCCCCTTGATAGGGAAGTTATTCATGTCTTGCCTCAGGAATTTATTGTAGATAATCAGGATGGAATTAAAACTCCTTTAGGTATGGCTGGAATTCGTTTAGAAGCGAAGGTGCATATTGTCACTGCTGCGGTAACTTCTGCACAGAATATAGTTAGGTGTGTTAACAAAGCGGGACTAGGTGTTAGAGATATTGTTTTAGAACAGTTGGCCTCAAGCGAGTCGGTTTTATCATCAGACGAAAAAGAACTTGGTGTAGCTATGATTGATATCGGAGGTGGCACATCGGATCTAGCGATTTTTTATGAAGAAGCAATCAAACATACGTCAGTTCTGACAATCGCTGGAGCGCAAATGACAAACGATATTGCCATTGGACTACGAACCCCAAATCAAGAGGCTGAAAAAATAAAACATACATATGGATGCGCTTTTTCAAGTTTAGTGGCAGAAGATGAAACTATAGAAGTCCCAAGTGTTGGCGGACGTGAAACACGTACTGTTTCACGACAAATTTTGAGTGAAATTTTAGAAGCGCGTGCAAGAGAAATGTTTGAGATGTTGAACCATGAGATTAACGTTTCAGGATTTCGAGACATTGTATCTTCAGGAATTGTTCTCACGGGCGGAGCATCAAGTTTATCAGGAATGGGGGAACTGGCAGAAGAAATATTTCAACTTCCAGTTCGTGTGGGTGTTCCCACTAACTTAGGAGGATTAGTAGATGTTGTAGGTAGTCCAATGTATGCAACAAGTACGGGATTGATTCAATATGGTATGAAAAGTATTAAAGCAGGAACGATCCATGAATTACAGGGACGACACTTGTTTGATAAAATTTTTAGTCGAATGAAAGATTGGGCTGAAGAATTTTTTTAATTGATTGGAGGAGAAAATGAGTCTAATAGAATTTGAATCAAGAAATGAATACTCTGCTTCCATTAAAGTTATTGGTGTGGGCGGCGGAGGAACCAATGCAGTAAATTCTATGTTGCGAGGTCAGGCTATGGGGGTAGATTTTATAGTAGCTAATACCGATATTCAGTCATTGGAGGCATCCCCATGCGAGGATCAGATTCAATTAGGGGGGAATCTAATGCGTGGCCTTGGTGCTGGGGCAAGTCCTGAAACGGGACAACTTGCAGCTCAAGAAAGTGAAGAGCACATACGCAATATGCTTGATGGATCTGATATGGTTTTTATAACGGCTGGGATGGGTGGCGGGACTGGAACCGGTGCTGCCCCGACAATTGCACGTATTGCTCGTGAGATTGGCGCGCTAACGGTTGGTATCGTGACTAAACCATTTTCTTTTGAAGGTAAAAGACGAATGGTTCAAGCAGAAGCTGGTATTAAGGAGCTTAAAGACGCCATCGATACTCTAATAGTAATTCCTAATCAAAAATTATTGAGTTTTGTTGGTAAGCAAACATCATTGAATAACGCATTTGGAATTGTTGATGATGTATTGCAACAAGCGGTAGGTAGTATTTCGGATCTAATAGTAACTCCTGGCTTGGTTAACTTAGACTTTGCTGATGTGAAAACTATAATGGGTAATATGGGTAAAGCAATTATGGGTAGCGGATGCGCTGCAGGAGAAAACAGGGCTATAGAGGCAGCTGAAAAATCAATTTCCAGTCCACTTCTTGATGATACCAATATTGATGGGGCGCGACAAATTCTTATCAATATTACGGGTGGTCATGACATGACTCTTGCCGAGGTAGATGAAGCTGCAACGCTTATTACTAAAACAGCACATGACGATGCCAATATAATTTTTGGTACCGTTAATAGTGAAAGCATGGAAGGGCAGATGCGGGTTACTGTAATTGCAACCGGGTTCGAAATGAAAACTGAGGTAGAAAAACCATCTACAACTCTTTTAAAGAAAAGTTCCGATGATATAGATACAATAATGCCTATGGCTGTAGGAGATAGTGGCTATCGTCATCTTAAAAGTTTGGCAAATGAAATTAAAGATGAAAATCCAGAGTCATTAGATCCATCTGTAAATTTCGACGTACCAACTTTTTTGAGAAAACACGCAGACTGAATAATATAATAAGTAACAACTTAAAAAAAAAGAAGGGAGACTAATTAGTTTTAATTTCCATTAATGGCCCAGTTATAATCCATATATGAAATTAAATTTTGTGGATTTTTAATTACGTTTCTATTTTTTTCAGAAACATAAGGAGAAATAAAGTTACGAACTCCTCCACTGGATTTAAAATCCTGGGCAAACCAATTAAAGATCGGTGATAGGGAGATTTCCCAAGGTTTTTCATTTGTATTAATTCTCATGCCTTTATTTGGATTAGCCAAAAAATTTTTCATCTGCATATCAAGTTGCTTGTTGAGGTTTTTTGAACTATAGGACTTCTTGCTAAGGTTTGGACAGCTGATGGAAGCGCAAACAATAGCGGTGTGAATTCTTGGGTCACCCATTTTACGAAGAATGCCATGTTCTATTTCATCTAGGCTATACTTTTTACCGCCAACGGTTCCTGCCTTTAACTTCCAAACAGACTTGAAAAACCCACCAACATCTTTAATGCTTTTCAAAGGGTAGTTATTTAATACAATTTTTACTGCAAAAATATTATAAACATTTATCCAAAATGCTAATTTTTCATTATCAGAAGTCAGCTTTGAGGGAGAAAACAGGCTAAGACTCTTGTCTAATTTATTAAAAACAGGGTCTAGTCTTAACTTCCCATAAGAAACACTGTTTAATGATACTCCATCTATTAAATCAGCTTCGACATATTTCCCCAAAAGTATATCCCAGTCAGAAAACTCAAAACTTTTTGCTTGCGCGGGACTATGAATAGAAAACAAAAAGACCATCAATACGAAATAAAATTGCAAACATTTTGTTATTAAAGGGTCTTCGCTTAAAAGTAATTGATTAGTTTTCTTGATATCCATTGCCTGCAGTATAATAATTTAAAGCAATAACTTATATGATTTTTTTGAAGTACTATAATGATTTCATAAGTTGTTATACTCAGTCCATATACTAATAAATTTTTTTAATAGTTTTTATGATCGATCCTAAAAAATTACTCTACGTTTCTGACCTTGATGGGACTCTCCTTGATGGTGACGGACAACTTCCTGAAGATTCTGTAAAAAGAATAAATAGGCTTATTGATAAGGGGGTTAATTTTACAATAGCAACGGCGCGAAACTATGATTCGGCTTATCCAATATTAAAAGGCCTCAACCTAAAGCATCCAGTAATATTGTTTAATGGCGTTTACCTAACTGATCTTCATACAGGAGAGAACCTGTTTTTGTCCAATTTCATATCTTTGGATATTATTAGTAAAATGATTTCCCTTGCTGAAGCTCAGAAGGTCGCTCCTTTTATTTATACTTATGGAAGTAAATATTTGGTTTACTACAAAGAAGTTAATAACCTTGGAGCGCAATCTTATGTTGATATAATATCTTCTGATCAAAGGGCATGTAAAGTAAACGAGTTTATTTTTTCTAATTCCGAGCAAATATCAGGGTTTCTTTTGATTGATGTTAGTGAAGTACTTGAGCCAATTTATACTGAACTGAGAACTTTATATAAAGATGCGTTGAATATTTATTTTGCTCCTGATGTTTCGAATCCCCATTTTTTTTGGTTGCAAAGTTTTCACCTAGGAGCCAACAAGGGAAAAATGTTAAAGAAAATGACAGAGCACCTAGGTATTTCACTATCAAATACTGTTGTCTTCGGGGACTATTTGAATGATGTAGACATGTTTAAAGTTGCGGGGTATTCGATTGCCGTCGAAAATGCCTTACCTGAAGTCAAATGTATGGCCGATCAAGTGATCTCAAGTAATATAGACCAAGGAGTGCTTGTTTATCTAGAGTCACTCTTTCAATAAAGCTGTTATAATTAAATACATTTTCTTTAAATTAAATAGATAATAAATATGTCTGAATCAGAACAACCACATGAACCTGAAGAATCCCCTCATCAACGAGATAAAACTGCAAAAGAGCCTGAAGTTGGATTGGACTCTGAACCTAAACCTAAGCCTAAACCTAAATTAAGAAAGGCTTTTGTTCCAAAAAAACTGATTAAGAAAACTGATAAGCCACAAGAATACCGTGCACGACATATTAGAGTTTCTACTCTTGACTCTGCTAATATTTTTCGTCAAGCCCTTCTTGACTTTCAAAAGGAACTGGCATCTGAGCCTATTGACGATCCTGACAAGGTTTTTCATGATCAAGCCAAGGTTGAAAATTATTTCGGTCGCATTGCCAAAAAATATAGTACTTGTCCAACCAAATTTCTTGGAGGTGATTTGGGTTGGGTTTATAAAGGCATGAATGTTCAACCGGCGGCAACATTTGGTGGTCAGGAAATCAAGCAAGAACAGAAAGTGACCTTAGAATTGATTGACGCGATAACTCAATTAGAAAAGTATATTATCCCAGAACCGATTAAAACGAAGTTGGGATATCATATTATTCTTTCGTGTGAAAACCGGGATAGAGTTGAAAAAGAAATAATAAAAGTACAGCCTAAACCTAAGGTCTCTCCTGCGGGCACGAATATCCCTACTTAATGTTACTAATCAATAAGTTTAAAGCAACTTACTATAAAACTATATATCTGTTGTTAGAGAATCATCTGAGTTTGAGGTGAGGATGATAGGGTTAGTAGTGAATCTGATCAAGAGTCTAGAAGGTTTTGTTTTAGGAAGTTTTTGTTTGTTAGTTGAGCTTAGAACTCAATGTCTGTTCCCAGTTTGTCACGCAGGATAATTTCAGCAGAAGTGTAGTATTTTTTAGTGGTGTTGCATGCTTTACAGGATGGGACTACATTACCCTTGGTACTTTTCCCCCCTCGGGCTATGGGTACTATGTGATCCATCGTTAAATTTGTAGGGATAAACTCTCCAGCACAATAATGACAAACTCCTTTAGAAATTCGTTGTTTCCACCAGTGTGATTGACGTAATTTTCTTCCCTTGGCCTTTTCTTTTCGGAAACGTTCTTCGCCACCTGCTTCAGTTTTTATATTCATTTTTTAAAAAAATTTATAGTAAGCTGATATTTTATCGATTTTTTATTAGTAATGATTGGTCGCTACTAAGTCTGACTGCACGGACTGTTCCAGACATACTACCC
>JAPYPM010000073.1 GCA_029937635.1 Nitrospinaceae bacterium | reverse complement strand
CTGAAGGCAGTAAATCAAAATCATATTCACATGGAAAGTCTGGCCATGGGAAAAGTAAACATGGTTCCATGGGTGGCTATGGAAAATCTTACGGTCATAAGAAAGGTTCACACGGAGGCCATGGCCAGAGTCCTTTTAAGCATGTGATGCATTATAAAAACAAATTGGGTTTAACTGATGCGCAGATCCAGACAATGAAAGAACTGGATGCAGATTTTAAGAAAAAAATAATTCAAGCTATGGCAGATCATAAAATCGCGCACGTAGACCTGGATCTCCAGGTTCATTCCGGGAAAGTTGATGAAGCGAGAATTCGTGCAGTAGGAGCAAAAATCGTGGCGTCGAAAACTAATAAAATCATGGCAATGATTGATGCTAAGATACAACTTCTTAACCTAATGACTGCAGAGCAAAGGCTGAAAATGGCCAAGATGCACTAGGGCAGAAAAAATATCGGGGCGTGGCGCAGCCTGGCTAGCGCACCTGCTTTGGGAGTAGGGGGTCGGAGGTTCGAATCCTCTCGCCCCGATCATTTTAAACAATGGGTTACGGTTTATAGACCGTAGCTCATTTTTTGTTTGGGGTGGCATCTGGGGTGTTAAAAGAAGTTAAATCGGGTTAAATCTTTCCCTGTCTGTAATAGAATAGTTTTACCTCAAATTTTATAATGTGATATAATGACGTTGGTAGATCGGTTGTCTAAATTTTTTGCTATATTTTAGGTGCACGCAGGGTAATTTAGGATAGGACGTAAATTTTTATTCCACCAATCACTATCGGTTGGGGGGGTGTCTTAAAAGCCTTTTTCAGAAATTATGAGTATAGCCGGTTTTTAATTTAAGTATCGGGGAGCTGTTTTCAAAATGACTTGAAAAGCTGTATCGAGATTGTAGGAGAATATTCGAATGACTGTAGGTAAAGTAAAATGGTTTAATGAAAGCAAAGGTTTTGGTTTTATAGAATCAGAGGACGGGGAGGATTGCTTTGTTCATTTTTCTGAAATTCAGGGTGAAGGATTTAAAACCCTAAATGAAGGCCAGAATGTGGAATTTGAAAAATCAATGGGCCAGAAGGGTCCGCAGGCTACTAAGGTTGTGCCAAAATAGCACGCGTCTAATAAGATTATACCGGTAGAGCTTTTGCTCTGCCGGGTTTTCCTTCCTGAAATAATCAACTTAAACATAATAGGGTTTAAAAATTCTTCAAAGTAAACTAATAAATTTTTTATCAATACCCTAACTTCAACTACACCTTAAAATTATATAAAAATTGATTACCTTATTTAAAGATAAGAACAATTAAAACTTATCTTGAAGGTATTATTGTTTTTTAAGGAGTACCTAAGTAGGCTACAGACTAGTATACCTCTAGAAGTTCTTGAACATTTAAAATAAATTTTTAAAGCAATCCGACTTTAATAATTAGATGATATTGGAATTGTTCTACCCCTCTGATATTCAAATCCAGAAAGTAGAAACTAAATACGTTACTTTAACTCTTAGATATATATTGTGCCGCCTTTCAATGGTTATGTTAGCACTCATTCAATAGGTGGATTTTGGGTCCTGTTGCACAGGTGGTTATGAAGTAAATAATAACCATATAGGTTAAGAGATAGCCTGTTTGGTAGAAGCTATATTATTGCTTGCATCTATCTATTTTTAATAAAATTTAAATTGTACACCTATAAAAGGTTGCAATTATTTTTTAAAAAAATATAAGATAAAAGAAGGCATTTACATAGAATTGCTAGTTTGTGTTGAGGGGAAAATGGACTGAAAAACACTGCATCAACTTTTAGTGTGTCAATCGGAATTAGGAGCTAGGAAAAACTGACGATATCGGTTAGCGGCATTAACTGACATTAATGAAGGTTTATTTTTATCAATTAATTCTATTAACAAATTTACATAATCTTTAGCACCATATCGTCCGAAAATTAAGAATGTTTGGAATAAAATTCTTTCATCATACATTTGAGGAATGATTTCGTTAGATAAGTTCTCAAAATAGTCGGCCTGGTTAATAATCTTAATATCGCCTGGCATGTGATAAATCTTTGGGTTCTTGATTGTCATATCAATTAACTTCTGAATAAGTTCCTTTCTTGAATACTCTTCAGACGGTGGATGGTTATTGTGAAAAACCCATTTATCTAGAACCTTTGGATCTGGGAAAGTAATATCTTTTTCAAGTTTAATTCTTTTATGATTTTCATCACCTTCAAAATCAAATTGAAACTCCCTTTGTCCCAGTTTAAGAGAAACTAGGCCTGCTTTGGTATCAGGTTGGATTTGTTCAATAGTTTTAATAAAGCTGCCGGATTTTTTTGAAATGCTTTCTTTTATGTTGGGTAACTTTGAATTTGGGTGGAAGGTAACTTTTTCATGATAAATATAGTCTCCAGATAAACTGAGTTTAGTTTCTGTTAATGAAATAGGATTACTTCTATTTTTTTCTTTTTGTAATTGTTTGATGATAAGTTGAGTTAAACTTCTAGTTATTTGAAGACTTTTAGTTTCTGAATTTAGAATAAATGTGTTGATCGGGTTCTGTTTATTAATTAGACTATCCAATTTAATCAATAAAGGATTTTCATTTAAGGTTTCTTTTAGAGAAAAAGCTTTATGAAAGTATGAAAGGTTTTTATACTTGGTTAGTCCTTTTAGCCTCATAAAAAGAGTATTTGCTATAATAGCACTCCCTCTCTCGTTAAAGTGACGGTCTGTTTTAGAAATTCTTAAATAATTAGTATTAATATTTTTAAAAGATTTTTCGTATAAGTCTAAAAATTCGATTCTTCTTTGATATGAATATTCTTTCAACTTTTTATGTGCACTGATTAGAGGATAGTCATTATCTAACTGGTGAATTATAGGAATTACGGTAATCATGAAATGAATTTTCTTAATGGACATCGCAAGTCCCATTATATCTAAGTAAAATTTATTCATTTCCCAGCCCATAGAATCATAAGCTTGGTTCAAACAATCAAAATAACTTGGTTTCTCTCCGACCTTTTCTAAAAGCTGATTAATTCTTAAATCAATTATTTTAATTATAAAATTAGCTAATTTAGAATTTTGGAAAATTTTTATGTTTGGTGTTATTTTCCGATCAGAGCTATTACAATTAAAACTGGTTGGGAATGGAATATCGTTGAGACCATAAGCTAAAATAACTAGATCGGGATTAAACTTAAAACCGTTTTTGAATAATTCATATAAGTGTGTGTCGGAATTCCATCCAGGGCCAGATATGTTTAAAATTTCTATACTTGCATTGCTTCCCTCTTTTTGAAGTTGTGATTCTAGTTTTTTAACCCAGGTGTCCTTCAAATCATTAATGCCATGTCCGAAGGTTTGAGAGTCGCCTAAAACGAGAATTCGAAATATGCCTTCTGGTTTTTTAAGGCTATATTCGTAATCCCTATAGCCGTGTTTATTGTATCTGATGTGTTTTTCGTTAAATTCCTTGGTGCGTTCATAATTGTCATTACCATCAGTAGAAATAAAAATTAAAACGCCTTCTATTAAAACTAAGCAAATAATTAGACTCAGAGTAAATATCGCTAGATTTTTTAGTTTTTTCTTTAAGAAGTTAAATTTCATAAAGGAAATTTAAAATTTATTTTATTTATAATTCAACTTAAATACCACTTCTGTATTTAGAAGTAGTATTGATGAGAAAATACTAGAAGCACATCTTAAGGAAGCTTTGTATTATCAAAATTTCATTTCTAGATGGCTCATGAAATATATATAAAAAGTAGAAATAACTTTTAAACTCTTTATACGGTCAGCAATATAAGTACTAACTTTAAATACTTTGTCAGTTTTGTTTGTGTGGTTCAAAAGAATAATTGTAGAACGAAGATCCCCATAATTCCTTTATAAGAGTATGCGCCCTGATGTAGAAGAAAAGTCATTCTAACGTAGAATTTAAAAGATTACTCCCAGGTTATTATTTAAATAGAGCCTATCCTCTTTCAGAGGTTATGTAAGTATTTAGAAATCAAAATAGATAAAAGCCGTAGGGTTATCTGTAGTGATGGCGATTGCTGTTGCAAAAGCTATTATCACAAAAGTTGTGAGGGCCCCCTTATTTATCCAACGGTAAACAAAACGAACATTAGATAATGAATCAAAGCGATGAACAATAGCAAATAAACCAAGTAGAGTAAGATAAAAAATATTTGTCTCAAAGAAAACTATATCAAAACTTAGATCTCCTGTGAATGCTCCTATAAGAATGATTCTTGCCGTATCTAGATTCGGAGATCGAAAAAAGACCCAAGTAAAAACTATGAAAATAAATGTCAATAACCATTTCAGTTGATTTGGAATTATTTTCAAAGCCCCGCTTGCCGTATGAGAAAACTTTGCCAGAGCGATAACTAATAGTCCAATGCCATGTAATATTCCCCATAATAAAAAAGTCCAATTGGCACCATGCCAGATCCCACACACAACCATAGTAACAATTATATTACTAAGGTATTTGGGCTTAGAGCATCGATTACCCCCTAACGGAATATAAATATATTCCCGAAGCCACTTGGAAAGTGTTATATGCCAACGATGCCAAAAATCCTGCAAATTTATAGCTGTGTAAGGCTTATTAAAATTTATTGGTAAACGTACGCCAAGCATTATAGATGACCCTAAAGCCATGTCAGTATATCCACTAAAGTCACAATAAATTTGGACAGTATAACCAAGCATGGCTAACCAATAAGTGAGTAAACTATGACCCATTGGATTATCAAAAACGGGATTTACCACATCGCCCATAGAATCTGCAAAAATAATTTTTTTCACAAGCCCTATAGTAAATAGCGTTAATCCAAAACCAACAGAGCTCATCGTGATAGATTTATTTCTTAACAACTGGGGGATTAATTCAGAAGGACGAGTAATTGGGCCTGCAATCAGTCTAGGAAAATAAAGGGTATAGGCAAAAATGTGAAAAAACGATTGGGCGGGAGGAAACGTTTTTCTATGCACATCGACGACATATGACACAATAGTAAAAGTCATAAATGAAATACCAAGTGGAAAGAACACATCAAATCTTACAGTTGATGCCCCAATAATTGGAACTATAATTTCATTGTATAAAAAATGCTTATATTTACAATAAGATAGAGGAATAAGAAGAAGCACTATTAACCCTAAAAGACGGTTCCGAACAACTAATCCCTCTTCCACCCCTGCAATCCATTTCCCCCCCCAAAAAGCTATTGCGCTAAGAATAATCGGAACCAAAATAATTACTGGGTTTCCCCAACCATAGAAAATCAGGCTACCGACAAGAACCAAGTGTAAACGGTAACCTGATTTTATAAAATTAAATAAAAGGAAATAACTAATAAAGAATAGAAAATAGTAAATCGAAGTAAAAACCATAGTTTGACTCAGCTAGTACTGTTGCTAATTCTGCCTGTCATTAGATTCATAAATTGATATAAAGATCGGGTTTATAAAATGGATAGAGTGTCGCGCCATTAATTTATGGCCCAAACTTTTAAGTTGAGAATCTCCAGGCATGTTCCAAAGTTTTTTTTCATTTCGATGAAGGTAGGTGTAATAAGTCAATATGAATAAACCCGAGGTCACGTGAAATTTATGCCATGCTATGATGGATAGAATCAAACGGATAATATTTAAAATTTTGAAAAATCTGGTGTTATAACAAACAATATCCTTATTTTCCCTTAATAGTATCAATTGGCAATATAAAAAATAAACATTAGAGCAATACGGGTTCAAACTCATAAATAATAACTTTTTGTGACAGTGAGAATAAATAAGTTCTTTAGTTGTAATAGAATAATTTAGTTCCTTTTCATTAGAATTGAAGTCAATGAAATATATGGATAACTTTACAAAGTTCATTTTTTTGTTCTTCACACTGTGGGTAGCACTGCATGGTTTTATGAAATTTTTTCCACAATATGCGACAAAACTACCTTATTCGATCTATTCATTTATATATCAGTTAACGCAAACTTAAATAAAAAATTTTCAATAAAAATTTCAACTAATGGTAAAAACTTCTTTGATTGTGGCTTGCGATAATTGATCTGATATCAAAAATAATTTAGAGAGTAATTTTATGAGCGTAACTTTGTTTTTAGGGTATTTTTCTGGATTCTTAACAACAGTTTCACTTGTGCCTCAGGTGATTAAAATTTGGACAACCAAATCCGCGGATGATTTTTCCTTAATGATGTTACTGATTTGGTGCACAGGAATTAGTTGTTGGTTGGTTTATGGTATTTTATTGAATGCCGTACCAATTATTTTATGGAATGTAAGTACTCTCCTTTTAGCAGTGGCTATTCTGCTAATGAAATTAAAATTTAAGAGTAGATGAACTAAAGAATTAAAATAATCATTGAATGAAAATATAGAATAAATATAAAAAACTGAGGTATTAAAATATAGTAAGAAACTATTTTAGATATTTATCTAGCCCAAACAAGTGGATAGCTAAACAACAAAAATAGAAAATGGGTAAAATTAAAATAATAGTAGATTAGTTATGATAAATATTTTTTTTAGTTTTTTCATATTTTCCCAAGTATGTATAACTATTCTCATTTATTATGGATAAACTTTATCCGATGTAGTTTGGAGTCAATTGATAAATTAGAGTACCGTAGTGAAGAGAAGAATTCTAGCAACATAAACTTTATTAATTATGGAAAATTTTCCACAAAAAAAAATTAATCTACGCCAAGCCATTCGCCTTGGCAAAGAGATTAGCGATGCGGATCTTTGTAACGCCGACCTCCAAAAAACAAATCTAACGGGTTATGATTTTACTGATAAGAATATGACAGGTATAAACTTAAGAGAATCATTTCTTACAGGGTCAAATTTTACTGGAGCCATTCTAGCTCATGCCAACCTGAGTGGAGTTCAAATTGACAGAATTTTGGAACGCCAAAACAATCAATCTGTCGTTATGATGACCGGTGCTGATCTAGAGAATGCTAACTTGACTGGCGCAAACCTTAGAAAAACTGACTTTACCAATGCCAACCTTAAAAATGCTAACCTAAAAGGAGCTTCTCTTAAAAATGCATGTTTTAGAAACGCCATTTTATCAGGAGCCAATTTGCAGGGAGCAGACCTTAGTAAGGCTTTTTTCGCAGGGTCCGATTTAAAGGAAGCTAACTTAAACGATACTGATTGCCAAGGCGTAAAATTTAATAACACGGAACTGAGCGGATGCACCTTCCAAAGAGCTAATCTAAAAAAAGTTGATCTCAGTAATCTTGATCTTCGAAAAATTGATTTAACTGAGGCTGATCTTAGGAAAGCAGACCTTCGGAACTCCGACCTTTGCGAGGCAAGACTCTTCAAGACAGATCTTAGGAATAGCTTACTTTCTAATGCCAATCTTATGGCAGCTTACTTGTCATCAGCTGTAATGGAGGGTACTGATTTGCAATGGGCAAACCTTCAACAGGCAACGTTACGGTATGCTAGAAACCTAACCCCTATTCAGATAGAGTCAGCAAAAATTGATCGTGAAACAAAATTGCCTAACTACTTGAAGATTGACTGGATTTCAGAAAATGATTTCCATTGCAATTTAATAGCAGACACTTAATCATGGGTAGAAGGCGATTATAAATGGTGATTTTTTTGTTTAACAGGCATGAGACTGCTTTAATGGAACGAAGACCCATAATTAATCAAATAAACTCTGATCAAAATAAAAGTGATGTTGCAATTATGTATTCGTGGTTTTTTTTAAAAAATATATTAGTATGGCATCGTTCGGTATTTATGGCCTAGCCGCAGTTGCAGAAATTGCAGGTTGTTTTGCCTTCTGGGCTTGGTTGAGATTAGGGAAAAGTGGGTATTGGATCCTTCCAGGTATTACCTCCCTTACGATTTTTGCTATTTTGCTGACACGAATTGATTCGATTTTTGCAGGTAGAACCTTTGCGGCCTATGGAGGAGTATACATCGCAGCCTCTCTTCTATGGCTTTGGTTAATTGAAGGTCAACGCCTAGATAAATGGGACATTGTAGGTGCAATTATTTGTATCGCAGGAGCAGCCATCATTTTATTTGGGCAGAGACAACAGATTTAAACCCCAATTTCATGTTTCTACTTTATCAATCAAATTATCTGCTAGTGACTATTCTTGGGTAGTGTATATTTGGGTAAATTGTCAGGTAGCTTATATAGATATAATTCGGTAAAAAAAATAAACAATTACGAATATGTTATGCGTTTAGTATAATTTTTAGTCGCTAGAACTAGTACTAAACTTGATAAAAATCCGATCAAATGAATCGATTGATTTTTTAATCTTAGGTCTTCAGGAATAAAATCTTCAAACATATCTTTTTTCATCAACCTCATATCTGTTCTTCTTGTAGCAGTAAAAAAAATTAAAAGATAAAACTTAAGGTTTTTGTTTTAAGTTTTTAGCCAGATCCAAAGCTCTTTGTTTGAATTTTGAATAGGGGCCAAACCAACCTAGCCGCAAACGTGAACCTTGGTCACTTCCGATACAGTGATCAACTGTGTAGGTTACGGCATTAATTAAATCCCAAGCAGTAACTCCACCATCATCTAGGTTTTGTCCTGGAGCCTTGGTTATAGCTTCTAAACCGATTTTAGTTTTTTTATCTGCAAATTCCTTTACTTCTTTGTTCCCAATCGAAGGTAATTTTTTTGAAATTTCAGGCTGGAAAACATCGAACATATAGCGTTTTGAAATTTCGTCGTTAACTTTTTTATTTATCAGCAATTCAGCATTATTGGAAAAATCAATAATTGTTTCTCTTCCATAAGTAATAGTTTCTTTGGTTTTTCTAATTAGGCCTTCATCAAATTTATGAAACTTTAAAGAAATGAAAGGAAATTGCTTAGTAAAGGGTCTACGACATATATTTTTAAAAAAAGTCCTCCCTTTACATGGTATTTGGAGTGTATTACCACCAGCGTGCCTAAACGTTATAAATTGAATTTCAATAATATCTCTATTTTTATTTCTCGAATAAAGAATTAGGTAAGCTTTTATTTTATCAGTTTTCATTAAGGTGAATTCTTCCTTCAAAGCAGCTAATCCCCAGACAATTCGACCATTATCCAAAGTTCCAATGGTTTCAAGTGAAAGACCGCCATTCTCAGTAAATGCTTTAAAAAACTGAAACATCTCTTGATTTGCATAAGATTTAGGCCTACCCGGTCGAACCCCCCCCGTTGGATTCCAGGACATCTCCAAATCTAGTTTGACTTTGTACACCATTTCACGAGGAGAAATGTTTGGGTTAATATCAACGCTAAGTCCGTCCCAAGGTTTTTGATTAATCCATTCCATAATGTATTCTATGATTTATACGATTAGACCCAAAATTATATTAAAAACTAATGAATGATAAAGATTTTAAATCCCGCCTGAATAACTGGTTATGCTATTTCTCTTATAGTCTAGAATTAATAGCCTCTATAATTTTATGTTTAAATTATTACAATTTTGTATGGTAGTTTTAGCTTAGATAAATTTACCTTCTTTAAGTATGTTAAAGAATAAATACATTTCTTTATTAAAAAAGTCTAATAAAAATTAGCAGAATCCGGGGAAGAAATTCTCAATGATTGATAGAGAACGATATGACCAAAACATCTCTAGCTAAAATCATTAGATGTTTTTTGATTGGCACTTCGCTTTATGCCTTGAATCCCATTTATACATTTGCTCAAATTGCAAATGATATGGTGTCGATCCCGTCTGGAAAATTAATAGTTAGTACAGAATATCGATCTATAGAAAAATTTATTGATAAGTTCTTTATGGATCGTTTTGAAGTTACTCAAGAATCTTATCAAATAATTATCGGCTATAACCCGTCTTTTTTTGTGGGTAAAAAGCGGCCTGTCGAAAAGGTAAACTGGTTTGACGCAGTGGAGTATTGTCTGAAAATTGGGAAGCGTTTGCCGAATGAATGGGAATGGGAATGGGCATCCCGGTCAGGGGCTACGTCAAAATTTTATTGGGGAGAAAAAGATCCAAAACTATACAGTTGGTTTAAGAAAAATTCGGAGAAAAAAACTCATCCTGTAGGTCAAAAAACCCCCAACTCATATGGTTTGTTTGACATGTCGGGAAATGTTTGGG
>JAPYPM010000072.1 GCA_029937635.1 Nitrospinaceae bacterium | reverse complement strand
GGGAGATCCAAAGCGTAATATTATAGCAGATTCTGAATCATTTTTCTCTATTTTGACGGAAACAGGCACTGTCCCCTCTGACTTTCAGACTAAACAAGTAATCACAAAGCAAGGTAATCCTATTCAGACAACGTATCAAAATAATCAGGCGCGTTTTTTGAATGCCGAAGAGATTGCTGCGATTAAAAACAAAAGTGATACTTACAAAGCTTTTCGCTATATGGACTTGAAAGCTCAAAGATTCCCGCGTTTGCTTGCTAGAGAAAAATACCCCTTTGACCAACGACATAAAAATAATGAAACATCTGCAAAAAAACCGAAACATGAAGAAGAAGCTTTATTAAAATTAAACGAAAATAGTTCTCTGGTAAGCGTGTATGAGGCAGACTCTTCGGTGAGAAAAGATGCAGATGATGCTGACTTAACTCCAGTGGAAGGACAAGAAATTTTTTCTAAATTAAATCAGAATTATCGTGTAATGCCCAATCAAAGCGATACGATAAAAGAGTTCTCTCCCGATCTATTTAAAACCCCAGAATTAGGTAAGAAATTAAATCCAGGAAATAATATTTCTGTGAAGGAGTCTGAATTCAAAAGCGAGGACTTTCAATAAATGAGAATTGTTGTCATTGTTTTACTGTTTTTGTGTTGCGGGAGTGCGTTGCCAGCTTTGGCAGAACCTGTTGAAATTAGAGAAAATGGCTGTAAAGAATGTCATCGATTTTCATCACACGACAAGGAATTTTATAAGGGGCCGGACCTTTTTTTTGCTGGTAATAAATTTTATAAAAACTGGCTTACTAAGTTTCTGCAATCGCCCATGGTGATTCGTGAAGTGAATGTTTTTTCAGGTTCTAATGTATTGAGAGAAGAGTCCAAGGCAATTGATTCTCATGTTGCTCTTAAAGAGGATGAGTCAGAAAGAGTAACTAATTTTCTTATGACGCTTCGGTTGCCAAATCTAGAATTAGGTAAGGTTGATGAGGAACCTTTGTCAAAAGGTGAGCGTGCGCGAGCGAAGGTATTATTTGAGAGAACCTTTGGGTGCATTTCTTGTCATAGGGCCTTGAATCTAGTTGGTAAGGTTCGAGGTGGTGTGTCGGGGCCTTCTTTGATCAACTCTGGGGAACGACTAAAACCCGATTGGGTTTTCAATTGGTTGAAAAAACCTCAACAATTTATGCATGAAGGACGTATGCCAGTGTATGACTTGAATGAAGAAACAACAGTTCTTATTACGAAATATATTTTAAATATTCGCAAAAACCCATAAATCAATGGATTTTATATTTTGAAAAAAATATCGTTTTTGGAATCAGTAATAAAAATTATACAAATTTTAATGTTGCCTGTGTTTGTGGTTGTTTTGGGTTGTGGCTCCGAAACAATACCTTCTCAAGCAGAAACTCCAAAGATAGATGCTATCGAATCAATAGATTCGCAATCGGTTGAGATGATGATTTCTGTGACACAGGAAACTCGACAGTTATATCAAAGGTATTGCGCTCAGTGTCATGGGGTAAAAGGAAAAGGAGATGGAATCAACGCCCTATATTTGGTGGTGCCCCCTCGAGATCATACAAAGAGCGATTATTTAGAAACTCGTACGGACCAACAATTATTTAATGCAATAAAATTGGGGGGGTTAGCTGTCGGCCGGGCACCTTGCATGCCAGCCTGGGAGCATACTTTTGAGGATAAAATAATTCATACGTTGGTTAACTACATTCGTGAGTTATGTAACTGCAAAACTTTATGATTTGGTGCTTTCGATTTTAAGTAGGGTAATATGATTCATATAACATTTTCTTGATATAGAAAATTCTTTCCAGGCTGGTTGTCATATATTTGATTCAAAAGAATAGATCTATCTCCATTCGATTACTAGGTGTAATATGGGGTGGTTATTGCAATTGTATTTTTTTAATCCATTTAAATATATTCCTAAAAATCAATAATGAGTATTTCTAACGTCAAAAAGAAGAAAATCTCCGTTATTTGCCCAGTTTTTAATGAAGAAAACACAATCACTTTATATTATGATCGGTTTCAGAAAGCGATGGCATGCTTAAAAGAACGTTATCAGATAGAACTAATTTTTATAAATAATTGTTCAGAAGATAACACCATGCCTATCGCCAGGGGAATACACTCCCAAAATTCCTCTGTTCAGATTATTTCTTTAACGAGAAACTTTGGTTACCAGTCATCTGTTTTGTGCGGTTTGAATTTTGCTACTGGAGACGCGATCGTAGTCAATGATGTAGATGGTGAAGATCCACCAGAACTTATACCAAAGTTTGTAGAACTATGGGAAAAAGGATATGATATTATTTATGGTAAAAGGGAAAAAAGGCCTGAGTTTTTAGGGCTCACTTTGTGTAGAAAAATTTTTTATCGTTTTACACGAGCTATCGCAGACAATGACTTTATTTTGGACATGGCTGAATTTTCTCTTTTTACTCGAGTAGTACGAGATGAAGTATTAAAAACCAAGACATCTTTCCCTTTCATTCGAAATGAACTCGCTTATGTTGGTTTTCGACAAATTGGTATTCCATACAATAGAGAAAAGCGAATCGGAGGTAAGGGGAATTATATAGGGTTTGCGGGAATGTGTCGTATGATCAAATTTGCTGTTGCCGGAATTCTAACTGCCTCTACCTTCCCACTGCGACTAACTTTCTACTTGGCCGTTCCTTTACTATTAAGTAATTTACTTGTATTGTTTGTATATTTTTTGAGTCCAGAGAATGCACCGCTCCCATTAATTTATATTTTAAACACAATGTTTTTGATCATAGCAGTAACTTTCCTGTCTGCATACATGGCACGGGTATATAAAAATGGAATTCAACGACCCATTTTTGTTGTCGACTGGCAAAACACCATTCTTAATACACATCCTGCAACTTGAATCTTCGTAAACACAACAGTAGGACCTTTTTTTTCTTTAATTAACTCACGTAAGTTAAGGCGATATCAAAGACCTAAGATTGTGTACTTCGGTATCATCCCCAGAAAAATCCCAAAATATTTCATGTTCAGATACAGTCGCAGTCTTGTACTCGATTTTATTTTCTTGTAAATAATTTTGGTAAGTAGTTGCGTGATTATCTTTAGCAATAATTGCAAACCTAGGAGTAGTCATTGACCTTACCCTTTGTGCAGTCTTGTATATTGGGTTGGCAGAATACTCACTAATGTTTATTCTTCCTCCACTAAGATATGATCCCGATCCCGCAGTACCGTAATCAGAATAGGCCACTGCGATTTTCTCTGCCTCCAAAAAACCAACTAAATTATGAATGAAATGTTTTTTAAGTTTTACCACTTTATTCTCTTCAATAAGGCCCATTTTTTGAAAAGTAAGGTAATTTGTAAAAGAATAAAAACAAATCCATATCGCTAAAACTGGGATAGGAAACCATTTATACTTTTCTTTGATTTTGTCCACATACATTCCGACCCAAAGTGTGGCAACTCCAAATAAAGGGAATAAATAACGTGTCTCTGGGCCATGTTGAACAATAATGTTAGCAGCGCAAACTAAAATTGATAGAATGAGAAATATATGAACTCCCTTGAAGGGCATAGCTCTTAAACTCAAAATATTCCTTAAAGAAGTCCGGTTTTCAAAAACAAGGGAAAAAACTGCGCAAAAGAAAATTACTGCTAAAGAAATAAATACAGCACCTAAAATAACCCAGCCAATTCCATTAGAGTTAGAAAACATACTTTGAAAGCCTTCACCAAAACCTAAAAGTTGCGGCCCATTTTCGGTAAGCAGATCTTGCAAATGAACGAAAAGTTTGGTTGGTAAAAAATCAACATCATGTCCTTGTCCACCTCTCGATGTTTCTCCTACCAATATACTTGCAATGCGTGGAGACAGTCCTATTAAAAAACCCGTCAGACCAATGGCAATCATACTTTGTTTTTTTGAATGAATGCTAGCAACGAAACAAGATTTAGTTTTACGAAAAAAAGAGGTTGCACTTTTAGGGTTGATCAGAATTCGCAAAAAAATAATTACCAAAAGTTGTATCGCAGCGTTATGAAATCTGTTGATTTGAAAAATGGAATGCCCCGCAATATCCAAGCCAAATCCACCAAAGATATAAGAAAAAACAACAGCAATGAAAAATAAAACTATTAAGATATCTAGCAACAAGCAAAAAATTTCTTTTTTTGTTTTTTTATTTTTTAAAAAAATAACAGCAGTAGCGAAGGATATATTTTCTCGAACTTGGTTCCAAAGTGGATGGGTTATGGCATAAAGGATGCTAATCGTTAAGATATATATAAGCGAATATGTGTATGTGTATATCGCTAAACCCATAATGAAAAATAAGGCAAAAATAATTGGGCCGGTATTTTTTTCAGATAGTTTTGTCTTTATAAAAAGAAGGAAGATCAAATTCCCAAAAAAAGCAACTAGAGTATGAGGCCAGTTATGAAAGGTCATAGAAGTAATAAAAGGTGGGGTGAAAAACATCAATATTAAAATTAAGTAGGCGCTACGAGGAATGAGAATCTTGGCAATAAGATAAGTGGTCCAAATATAGAGAGCGTAGTATAAAACCCCAGGAGAAAAAAAAGCTAAAGAAGTAGGTCCTAAGATCCAAATAAATGGGGAGGCCAATAATCCAAATGTAAGGCCAAATGTTCTACCAAAATCAAAATAAAAAATAATGGGGCCACCATTTAGAAGATTTAAAATGGTACTTGCTAACATCCCTTCATCAGAACCAAAAAAATAATCGCTATTTAAAAAGAATGGGTATCGGATCAGCGCTAAAGCTAAAGATATAAGAAGGACAGCTAAAAAATGGGTGAAAAACCAAGGCAAACTGCTAAATTTATTATTTTGCATTTAAATCCCTGTTCATTATTTTCCTTAACATATTTCGACCTTATCTAAAGAAAAAATATTCAATAGGTCATTAGGTCTATAATTGAGACAGTAAGGCTGATGTGGGTCAACCTTCAGGTTTAGGCCTAAAAAACTATAAGACTTTAAAGTTTAGTGTTTATTAAATTAAAAAAACTAAAGAAAAACCAAGTAAAAATTCAAACTCAGTGCAAGGCATTTTAAAAACACCATGTTGTTTTTAAAAATTCTTTTTCAAAAATCGGTTCGGATAATATTAAATTAAGTGCTATTAATTCTCAACAGGAAAATATATCATGCTCTTACGCTGATAATATTTTGCTAGTGGCTATTAAAAAAATATCGAGAAATCGTATATGAAAAAATGATTTTACGTTGATTTTTATTTTTCTAGCTGAAATAAAAAACCCTAGTGAGATCTTCGTATGCTTTTCTGAAGGTTAAAAATTTTTTCATTGAGATCACAATTTTACCGCGAGTATTATAATATTGGACTCTACCTCACTAATTAATTCAATGCATAGAAAACAGTCTACAAGTTCGGTTGCAGATAAGGAAAACCGACGCATGGCTGAAGTATATAAAGATTTCTCAGCTCAAAAAAAAGAGGACCGATACATCCAACTACTTCACCCTTGTTCGGTAACTTCTAAGTCATCGCATAGTGGAGCAATTCTTCCTCCTATATCGCTAGCTTATCTTGCTGCCACACTTAGAGGAGCCGGTTACCCAGTTAAAATTATCGAGGCGCAGGGTGATGATATATTTAACATTCGACTCTCAGAATGCGGTGACTACAACATTCAAGGTCTCTCTACTGAAGAAATTCTTGCGCGAATTAAACCAGAAACAAAAATTCTAGGGGTTACTCTTTTATATTCCTACGAATGGTTGATTCAAAGGGACGTAATAAAAGCTATTAAGGCTAGATTTCCAAAAATTATAATTGTTGTCGGAGGAGAGCATCCCACAGCTTTACCTGAATATGTTCTTCGTGACTGTCCTGAGGTTGACTTCATTGTATCTGGAGAGGGAGAATTCACCTTCTTACAATTAGTATCCAGTATTTTTTATTCTAAGGAATTTATATCTATTCCCGGAATATCGTATATAAATAAAAAAGATCAATTTTCTTCTAACGGTTTAAGTAGCCGTATAGCGCATATTGATGATATACCGAGACCAGCTTGGGATTTATGTAACGTAGAAAATTATTTTCAACCTAATTGGACTATGGGCATAGGCTTGGGACGTCATATGCCTATTAATGCCACTAGAGGTTGCCCTTATCAGTGCACATTCTGCTCTAGTCCGACCATGTGGACAACACGATATATTATGCGCGATCCAGTCGATGTTGCAGATGAGTTTGAGTATTTAGTAAGGCAATACGGTGCAAACAATATAGACTTTGTTGATTTGACCGCTATTGTCCGGAAAGACTGGGCTCTTTCTTTTTGCGAAGAACTCAAACAAAAGGATCTTAAAGTTTCCTGGCAACTCCCCTCTGGAACTCGATCTGAAGCACTGGACAAGGAAGTATTACAAGCACTCTATGACACTGGATGTCGTCTGATTACTTATGCTCCAGAAAGTGCATCTGAAGAAACTTTAAGGCAAATCAAGAAAAAAGTAAAAATAGACAGATTAGTGAAAAGTATTCGTGCCGCTAATAAGATAGGCCATACAACGAAAGTTAATATTGTAATAGGGTTCCCCGATGACACGCTTACTAGTATTTTAAAAAGTGCTTGGTTTGCAGTGAAAATGGCGATTTATGGTTCTGAGGATTGTACTTTTACGAAATTTTCTCCATATCCAGGCTCAGAACTGTATCGTCGCTTAAGAGATGAGAGTAAAATACCACCCCCTAGTGATGATTATATTCGCTCCCTTGCAGGCTTTATGGATTTTACCAAGGCGGAATCTTACTGTAATCGGGTTAATGGGAGAGTTTTAACTTTTTTAGCTTTCGCTATGCACGGAATTTTCTATTCAGTTGCTTATCTAACACATCCAAAACGAATATTTCGCACCATAAGAAATCTTACAAAAAACCAATTTGAGCCCAGCAACGTTCTTGAACAACGTCTATTCGACGTTTTTACCCGTGAAAAAATAAAATCAAACTAAAAGCGGAAAATTACTTATTGTGATCGATTTTTTTTAACATTTTAGTTGAGCAAAAAGCACTTCTAAACTTTAGTAATAAATTGTGATATTGTTCAGCCTAGTTAATAAAGTTACTTGGAAAGAAATCAAATTTCGGTGAAAAATGAAAATTAGCTTCGTCTCTATTGAGGATGGCATAACAGCTTTGGGGTTTAGAAAAATGGCATCTTTTGCCAGATCTATTCACCCATCTACTGAGGTTTGTTATTTACCGTTGACCAATGCATACAATCCATTAAGATTTTTATTCAAACCTGGAGAACATGATCGCATTTATTCAGATGCTGACTTGAACAGTATAGCATCCCACTTTGCTAAATCAGACTTGGTTTGTTTTTCCTCAATGACAGCCTATTCAGACCTTACGAAAGAAATAATTCAGCTAACAAAAAAAATCAATCCAAAAACATATATAATTTGGGGTGGTATCCATCCCATTGTTCACCCCGAAGACGCTATTGAATACCCGGATGCAATTTGTGTAGGAGAGGGAGAAACTGCCTTTAAATTATTTCTATCCTCTTTTAAAGAAGGAGGTGACTACACCTCAACTAAAAACTTCTGGTTTAATCATAATGGGGAAATTATACGTAATGATTTTTTGCCTCTTCATACTTCTGAAGAGATGGATCAATTCCCTTTTTTGTTATATGCCGATAATGAGTTGATTTTCAAACATGGGAAAGGGTTTATCCCTCAAAATACTAATGACTATTTATCCTCATATGGATTGGGCAATACTTATATGACGATTTGGTCGATTGGGTGCCCATACAAATGTAGTTTTTGCGCAAATACAAAGTTTATTGAGAATGACAAAAACTATCGTAAACTCAGACACCCCTCTGTTGATTACATAATTGCTGAAGTTAAAGATGTTTTAAAAAAGCATCCTCACTTTTCTTCCGTTTCCTTCCAAGATGATAGTTTTATGGCAATCCCAAAGGTTACTTTGAAAGAGTTTGCAGAAAAATGGAAAGCAGAAATTGAGATCCCTTTTTTCGTTGTAGGAGTCATCCCAAGCTTTGTTAAAAAAGAAAAAATTGAGATACTTGTATGGGGTGGAATGAAGCGCGTAAGAATGGGTATACAAAGTGGCAGTGATCAAGTGCTTGAGTTTTATGATAGGCCTAACAAACCAGGACTCATTCCCCATGCCACATCTATTTTAGCAGAATATAAAGAATATATGATCCCCCCAGACTATGACCTTATCATAGATAACCCAGTAGAAACCCAACAAGATATCGCTGACACGCTAAATTTGCTATACAGTATGAAACGACCCTTCAACCTGAATGTTTTTGCGCTTAGAGCAATTCCAAACACCGAGTTAGCTAATGACCTTATGCAACGCGGTGTTGACATTAAAGACATTAAAACAAGCTACCTAATTGCAGCACCTACTTTCGCCAATTGCATGGTTTATTTACTAACGGTTTTTAGGCCTCCAAAAAAAATATTTAATTATCTATTAAAATATGCAAAGCCTTTTACCAAGGAGCAACCTCTTTTTCCCGTGTTTTTCTTTTTTTCCCGTGCTCTTTGGATGCTAAAAAGAGCCTATTATCATGTAAAGTTCTTGGATTTTTCTGTTTTTCCAGGAAGGGTTGGCTGGCTCTTTTACCATTCTGGAATCTCAAAATTGTTCAATAAACCAGAACCTCCTATGGCCTGGGGTCCTGAGCAATAAAATGGTTGTTATCACTCTATTTGGGTTTTAAATATTAACTGTAGGCGGCAGTTTTATCTCGCAGAAGTAATTCTATGAGTTCTTTTTAGGTATCCATTAGGATTAAAGCTCATATAAAATTTCTCACGACTCTTATCAACTTCAAACAAATCGTTCTTGCTTAAAAACTCCTGAATAGCCTCAAAAGGCCCAAGGCCCCAATTAGGCATAACAGGGTGACCATTAACGTTTGAATCTTCCACAATCATATAGCTTCCCTTGGTAACAAACTCGCTATATATTTTCATTTCTTCTAGAACGTGCGGCATATTGTGATCTGAATCAAGAATAACTAATACAACATGATCTGATTCAATCATTTCAGAAACTTTCTTGATAATATTATGATCGATAGATGAACCTTTAATATATGTAATTCTTTCGTGGTCTGCACGATTAGCTAGCTCTTCTATGTCCACCCCAATAACTTTTCCTTTCCCAATCACGTCCATTATTGAAGCTAAAAAATGGGCTCCCCCACCTTCATTCGTTCCAGTTTCTATGACAATATCAGGTTTTAATTCATATAAGATCTCTTGGTAAACCCAAAGATCTAAAGGACATCTCATTGTTCTGCGGCCCATCCAACGAGTATTGTTCCACGTTTTTTCAGGGGAACAATAGTATAGAGAATGAAACTGATCTACAATATTTCCAGACCTAGAAGAAGATTTGTGGTACAGCCTGACCAAAAGTAGTTCTAGGCTATAGTTAATGATCCTAAATAGTTTACGAAAAATGTTATCCTGAGACAGCCCCAGAGATCGGTTTACACTTTTAATGATTTCCATAACTTGTTACTTAATAACCCTCTAAGAGTTTCGAATCTTCGAAACAAAAATTAATAAAACTTTGAACTATAGAAAAATTTCTATTTACTGATTTTATCACTTACACCCATTCTCCTCATCAAGAAAGATAGTAATACTCTAAAAAAACCAACAAGACCCTTTGATTTCATTTTCCTTGGTAGAGTGTTAGCATAGGTCATATTTTTTTAAGTGTATATATAAAGTAGTTCTAGATAACATATAAAACTGTGAGAAGAAGACCTTCCCCAACCCCAGTAATAAATGCACACAAAATTCTAGCGTGAAATACGGAGACCATTTGAACCTTTTAACCTGTCGTTTTTGCGATGCAAAACTAGTTTCATTTTGTGATTTAGGGAGATCCCCTCTCGCGAATTCTTTTTTAGAAAAAAATCAACTTAGAGCAAAAGAACCATTTTATCCCCTGCACGCTTATATCTGTGAGAATTGTTACCTCGTACAGCTAGAAGAAATTGAAAGCCCGGAAAACATATTCCAAAACTATTCATACTTTTCATCCTATTCAAGTTCATGGCTCAAACATTGCCAAGATTATGTCAATG
>JAPYPM010000071.1 GCA_029937635.1 Nitrospinaceae bacterium | reverse complement strand
CATGCAGACGGCACTAAGTTTATTGCCGATCAAATTGATGCATTCCCAAAAAGTAGACCTGTTATTTTAGACTTAGGGTGTGGTGTTGGTTGGACTTTCGATAAAATTCTTAATGGGTATAAAAAAACAAAATTATATTCTGGGTTTACTGGTTGTGAAAAAGTATTGGATTACTATGGTATAGATATTGAAGATCAAAAAGACGTGCCACAAAAAATTTCCTACAAAAAACTAAACTTGGAAAATTTGATCTTTCCTTTTGAGGATAAATTTTTTGACATAGTATTCTCTAATCAAGTAATCGAACATATTTCTAACAAAGATATTTTTATCAAAGAATCTAATCGAGTGTTAAAAGATGATGGGATTTGTATTACTTCAACCGAGAACATTTCTTCATTTGATAATATTTTAAGTCTAATGTGCGGTCAAGAGCCCTTAGTCCAATCTACTAGTCAGGAATTTTTCACTATGTCTTTCCTTTCCTCACATTTTATGAAAAAGAATAAGGGAATCTTTGAGAGGCCCCCGCCTTTCCATATATTGCATAAAAATGTTTGTTCCTATTATGGACTTCAACGTTTGTATAGAGTTCATGGGTTTGAGGTTACAAAAATAGAGTCATATGGAAATTTAAATAAAACCTTTGAAAAAATTTTCCCTATTTACAATAGAGTTATTTCTATTGTGCTAACAAAAAAATAATTAGAAGAAGTTAAGTTGAAATGGTGTTTTAATGTAACTTATTGATGAATAGTTATTTGGAAATTCAACAACTGGAGGTATGTATGTTAATTTAACATCCTCATTACTTATGTTTTTACGAAAATTAAATATCAAATAAGTAACTTACCTAAATAATATTTTTATAAAATAATAATTAGTTAATTATTTTTAAAACACCCTAGGTAGGTTTAAAAGTCGTTTGACTTAAAAAATAATTTTTACTATAAATGATTGAGTTTGACTTTATCTCAATAAGTCTATTAAACCGTACAATGTGCAACAACGAATGTTTTTGGCCGTAAAATAAAATAGAAACGTCGATCATTTTCGAAAAATATTTGCTTCACAAACTTGTGCAATAGTTATGTGTTGCTATTCTATTGAATAGATTTTACTTTAGATAGACAGTAGTAGAAGCTCCATGATTATTGATACCCCCCCCAGCTAGCTACAGTAGGAAATATCAGAGTTTTCCTTTTTTGGTTTTTCGATAGTTTAGTTAGTTATTATGAATTGATCTTTGTAGGAGTAAGAAGATATTATTTCTGCTGTTTCTTTATCAATCTCAACAGTCTCACCAAGTTGGAATCTAGTCCCATCAAAAAAAACACTATCAAAGGGACCTGTATAGATAGCAAAAAAAGAATTTTTATCAATAGACATCTCATCCGAAGAAAACTTACATCCTTCTATTGTATAAGAATAGAATTTAATACCCTCTACTTCTTTCCATAAGTAGTCTTTTTGTATGTGTAATCCCTTGAATAGATTATCCCGAGCATGATTGAGAAAATCTTTCAGAGTAAGTGCACCAGAAACACACTCTCCCCAAAGTTCTTTGTTGTTTTTCATGATTTCTGGAACTTCAACCTCGGAAATAATATCTGATATTAAAAAATGTCCCCCAGGTTTTAAAATTCTATATATTTCTTTAAAAACTTCATTTTTTTTAGTGGAAAGATTGATAACGCAATTTGAAGTAACAAGATCTACACACGTGTCCTCAATCGGAATATTTTCAAGAAATCCTTGTTTAAACTTAATATTATCGTAACCAAGATTCTTAACTACTTGCTCTGAATTTTTTCTGGCAATACTAAGCATTTCTTCTGTCATATCTATACCGTAGACATGGCCCGTTTTTCCTACATGCTTTGCAGCTATAAAGCAGTCGATTCCTCCACCCGATCCCAAGTCAACCATTGTTTGCCCTTCTTGAAGGCCAGCTTTTCCTACAGGGCTTCCACAGCCATATGAGATTTCCAAAACCTCTTTAGGAATATGGGATAATTCAACCGGATTGTATTCGGTAGGACAGCATAAGTTGTCTTGGGCAGAGATTGCTGCTTTTGAGTAAAATCTTTGAACATCGTTTCTTGATACATCGTCTTCATCCGACTTGCTATCACAGCACGACTCCGTATCATTCATTATATTTTACCTTTCTCTGTTGTTAGCCTTGTTATCTAGTAGCTCTAAATTATATCAGTTAATAAAAATTAAATGCCAATCTAAAAAATTATATTTAATTAAGTAGCTCAATTTCTATTTAATAGGTTCAGTATATTATGGTGGTCAGTCTTATTTTTTTAAAGCTAAAGGTTTTTTTTTGGGTAAAGAGTTTGATAGATCCCATAGTTGCGAAGAACTTTTTTAACGTATTTTCTGGTTTCAGGGAAAGGAATAGATTCTACAAATACGTCAGGGTCATTAACGTGACGGAACCTTTTGAGCCATTTTTTAAGGTTATGGGGGCCAGCATTATATGAAATTAGAATATGGGTTTTATTTTTATTAAAGCGTTTGTTTAGTTGGTCAATGTATTGGATCCCTAGTTGAATATTTGTCTCAGGATCAAATAGAATTTCTGAGTTAAAAGACTTGCCCTTATTAGAGTTAGCATAGAGAGCCTTACCAGTTTTTGGCATGATTTGCATCAGTCCTATTGCTCCAGCACGGGATTGAACTTTAGAATTAAATAAACTTTCTTGGCGGATAAGTCCTTTTACGAAGTATGGATCAATATTTAAAATTGTTGCATTATCATGAATTATTTTTGCATAAGCTGGGGGATAAAACTTTTTCCAAAAAGCTTGGGAAAGTTCCTTTTCTCGAGGTTTTGTCATAAAGTCTTTGTATAGCTGCATAACTCGCATAGTATCAGGGTAAGCATGTGCCTGATTGTAAAGCTTAGATAGCCAGATTATTCCTGAAATATTTTTTCGTATTGTTTTTTCTATTTTTTTTATTTCGAATCTTGCATCCTTATAAAACCCTGTGGCCGATAATTCAACTCCTCGAGAATAGTGAAACTGTTCATCGGTTGATAAAATTGGCGCTGGGAGTATTTGCTCCTGATCATTAATTATCTCAGGAGAAAACTTGTTGTCAGGGTTAATCTCCCCAGCTCTAATCCCATAGTATGTATAAGGAAACGTCATGTTAACGTTTTTGAATATTTGATTAGCAAGATTCACATTCTTTAATTTCTTAGCGGATTTTGCGCTCCAAAACATGCTACTTTCAATAAAGAGGCCAGATGGATACTTTCTAACACTCTCATCAAAGTAATCATAAGATTTTTGAAAATTTTCTATCGTGTAGTTCATCCAGCCAAGTTGCCAAGCAGCTCGTTCGGCATACTCCCCAGAAGGTTGGTTAATTAACTTCTTGTAATATTTAGTTGCTTGTAAGTATCTTTTTTTTTCCTCGTGCATTTTTCCAATAAAAAAACGAGCTTGGTTAGCTAGTTTTTGTTTATTAGCTCTATTGATAGATTTTTCAAAGTATTTAAGTCCATCTTGGTAATAACCTGTGTTCCAGAGATTTCTACCAATCATGAATAAAGCTTCTTGGTTGCGACTATGGGTGGGGTGGTGTTCAATAAATTTTCTAAGTGTAGCATTAGAAAGGTTTCGTTTGCGTAGTCCTTTTTGCGCTTTAGCTAGGTGGAAATAAAAATTAATTGGGAGTGAAAGGTTAGTTTTTAATAATTCAGAAATTTCATTCACAACTTGCTGATATTTAATATTACGGATCAATTCACTAGTACGCTGTTCATATTCATTAAAATCTAAGGGCTTAATATTAATCGTCCCGCCTTTAGCTAGTTTCTTCATTTTTTCTTTTGCCTGTTGAGTTAACTGATTCGTGGGGAACGCAATATGAAGTAAACGATAGCGATTATAGGCTTTATTTTTTTGATCAATTTTTTGATAAAGGTTTCCTTGTAGAAAAATAACTTCGGGTAGGTAAGACCTATACTCAGAACGGGCAGAAAAACCTGATATCCGTTGTTCAATCTTGCTTAAAATAGTAAGTGCTGTCTCGAATTTATTGTCTTTTATTAAAATCTTCGCCAATAAAATATTACTTTTTGTAAATAATAGAGTTCTAGGGAATTTTTTATGCATGATATTAACTTGTTCCATAGCTTCTTTGGTTTTTTCGGACTTTAATAAAACCCCTGCCAAGTGAAAGCGAATGTAATCTTCTATTTCAGGGTAAGATATTATTAATTCTTGAAAAATCTGTATTGATTCGTTTAGCTTATCGGTGTGCGCTAAACTATGAGCAAGAAGGTAAGAGGTTCTTTTTTTCTCTACTAAATTAGGAGTTGAGGAGTGAATGGATTGAAATAAGACAGCCGCCTGGTGAAAATTTTTTTGTTGAAACTGAGATAATGCATAAGAATACGTTTTGGATTCGCTTCCCATAACGTTTTCAGGGTTTGCAAATGAAATTAAAATAAAAAAGGCAAATAGGGCTAATATTTCAGGAACTAGAGCAAGAATTTTATCTCTGAGAGTTATTGGCTTGTCTGATGATTTGACTTTAATTAATTTAGCACCGTATAGCTTTTTAAACCAAGTGATCTGACGTTTTGCATAATTCCGTGTGTCCTGCTTGATTAGATATATTGTTTTATCTAACGATTGTTTGTCATTTAAAAACTTTAGGATTTGTGCATAGCCAATACTTTGGAAGGGTTTAATTTTTTCAGAGAATCCTTGTGCTAAAATATTTTTTACTTCTTCAACCCATCCGTTTTCAATCATTTTATCGACACGTTGGTTGATGTCGGCGTAAAGTTCTTTCCGTTCCCGTTCTATCAGAAAAGTGTGAATGGGAAATTCGTAATTTGCTTTTGAGCTTACATTGTTGTATTTGGAAAAAGCTACTCCTGTTTGACGGTAAACTGAGGTTGCCCGTTCAATACGTTGAATATCAAGAGGAGGAATTCGATTTGCAGAATCAGGGTCAATTTGTTGGAGTTCCATGTGCATTTTAGTAAGACCTTTTGTAAGAATGTCAGATTGGACTTGTTTTTTGATTTCTGGATTTATTTGAACTGCACAATCGTAGCCTTCACATAGTGCTTTTATGTAGAGCCCAGATCCACCAGTGATTATCGGAATTTTACCTTGGTTAAGCATCTCTCTGGTGTGATCTAAAGCCCTAGTTTTAAAGTCAAAGGCAGAAAACTCTTTATCTGGTTCAAGAATATCTACCAGGTGGTGAGGGACTCTGGATCTATCCTCAGGTGTTACTTTTGCTGTTCCTATATCAAAATATTTATAAACTTGCATGGAATCAGCGCTAATAATTTCCGAATTAATTTTTTCGGCCAATTCGATAGCGGTATCACTCTTCTTCGATGTAGTGGGTCCGGTTAAAATAATTAAAGGAAGCATAAATTTTTTCCATTTCTTTGGAATATGAACCGCTTTCATTATAAATGAAAAGAGGTTTTTCTATAACGCATTTTACTTTTCTATTTTTGATAGACTCAATTAGAAATATACGTGCATCTGCATCACGTGACCCATGTATATAGAGAAGCCTTGAGGGGAATAATTTGTTGGAGTAGAGTTTTTTCTGAACTTCGTTAAGTCGTAAGAGTGGATAAGTCATAATGAACGTTCCTCCATGCTTCAACAAACTGCTTGTTTTATCGAGAAGTGAATTTAAGTCCATGGATATTTCATGTCGGGCTATCGCTTTCTCTTGGTTTGGATTCATGCGCCCTGTATTTAATTTTCGGTATGGTGGATTTGAAATAATTGTGTCAAACAATCCATCTTTAGGATTAATTGTTGGCCCAGTAAAATCAGCATGACATAGATTCACATTATCTAAGATTCCATTTATTGACATATTGATAACCGCTAGGTCATAAAGAGGTTTTTGAATTTCAATCGCTACAATTTCATCTAATTTGATTTTAATTGATGTGAGTAGAGGGATAATTCCACAACCCGTTCCAATATCAAGAATTCGATAGCCGGGTAATAAGTTTGCGAAATAGGCTAGTAAAAATGGTTCAATAGAGTGACGATATCCATCATTGGATTGTTTTATTACTAGAGGGGCTGAAAATATAGATGTGGTCACGAGACTGACAGGTTATCGTTAATATCATGTTATAAAAAGGAATCATTTTCCTTACGGGGAGTTATTAGGTCTATTTTTTTTAACCTCAATCTTCATTGCGTCTATTTTCCGCTTCAGAGTGTTACGATTAATTCCAAGTGTTTTAGCGACGGAAACTTGTTTCCCTGAGTGTTTTTCCAGAGCAACTTCAAAAAGTTGTCTCTCGACTAATTGAATGATCTCCTCATAAATCCTTCCATCCTGTGCTTCTTGATTTTTAACAAAAAACTCAAGAATTAATTGTCTAAAACGAACATTCAATAGATTATCAGTTCCTGTAGTTTTGAAGTCTTCTGAAATAATATGTTCAGGAAGATGCTCAGAAAGAATAGGTCCTGAACTTGCTAAAACAACTGCACGTTTAATGACGTTTTCAAGTTCACGAATATTTCCTCTCCAAGAATAGCTAGTAAGAATTTTTAAAGTTTCTGGCGACAGATAGATCTCTCCTTGGGATAAGTTAGTTGCGTTCTTGTTTAAAAAATAGTTAGCTAAAAGAGTAACATCTTCCATTCTGTCACGTAGTGGCGGAATGGAAATATTGATAACGTTAAGTCTATGAAACAAGTCTTCGCGAAACAGTTTTTGTTTCATCAGGCTTTCTAAATTTTGATTAGTGGCTGCGATAATTCTTACATCTGCTTCAAGAACTTCCTTTCCTCCAACACGGTAAAAGTCTTTATTTTGTAGTACGCGAAGAATTTTTGCTTGAAGAGATGGTTCCATATCACCAATTTCATCCAAGAAAAGGGTGCCCCCTTTAGCTATTTCGAATTTACCTTTTTTTTGCTCTACTGCTCCAGTGAAAGCACCTTTTTCGTGACCGAATAATTCAGATTCAAGAAGCTCTCGTGAGATAGCGGCGCAGTTGATACATACAAAAGGATGATCTTTGCGTTTGGAATAGTAATGCATGGTTTGGGCAATCAGTTCTTTGCCAGTGCCACTTTCTCCTGTTATTAGAATTGTGAGGTCGGATGCAGCAGACTTGCCGATAGTTTTAAAAATATCTTGCATTGCCGGACTTTTCCCTACAATGGACTCAATAGAATGCTCGTATATTAGATCTTCCTTTGCAGGTATTGATGGAATCGGAATTTCTCTGTTTGCTTCGACACGATCCACCAAATTGTAAACATTATCAAAATCAAATGGCTTGCTAATGTAGTCGTAGGCTCCTGATTGCATAGCTTCGATAGTGTTGTTCATGGTATCCTGGGCGGTCATAATTACAATTTTAGATTGTAAATCTATTTTTTTAACTTTTTTGATTAGGGTAAGTCCGTTTTCCCCGTCCATAAAGATATCTGAAAAAATCAAAAGGTATTTCTGTTTTTTAATTTTTTGAAGGGCATCTTCTGCATTCTGAGCGGTATGGACAGTATAATTTTTTTTTTCTAGGGCCTTCTTAAATAACAGTCTAATATTTTCTTCGTCATCAACAATAAGAATTTTTTTTGTATTTTTCATTGGCCTATCCTATCATTTATTTATGTGCAGGAAGAAATACTTGGATCACAGTGCCAATATTTTTTTCTGATGTGACTTTTATTGTTCCATTATGATTTTCTATAATTTTGAGCGAAACTGCCATTCCCAAGCCGGTCCCTCTTTTTTTTGTTGAAAAAAAAGGAGTAAATAGCTTTTTCATAGTGGCGTTGTCCATTCCTAGACCATAATCAGTTATCTTAATAACTATATTGTGCTGGGATAAGGCGTCCTGTTTTTCCCGAAAGGTGTAATTGTTATTATATTGGGTGGAGATTTGAACTCGTCCTCCCTTAGGTGAAGCTTCGACAGCATTTTTAACCAAATTGAGAAATACTTGTTTAAGCTCATCTTTATTTGCTTTGATTGTTGGTATGCTTGGATCATAGATTTGAACAAAGGTGCCTTCTTTTTTTTTAAGAGTTTCCTTTTCAAGGGTAATAATTTCCTCTAATACCTCATGAATATTGGTGGGTTTAAAATCATTTAAAATAGGGTGAGTTAGGTTCATCATTTTTTTTATCAGACGGTTAATTCTATCTACTTCTTCGATCACTATTTCCATATACTTACGGTGGTCATTATTTTTTAGTTCCTTTAAAAGTAATTGCGCGGAACCCCTAATACCACTAAGCGGGTTTCGGATTTCATGTGCCATGCCAGTTGTAAGGATGCTTAGGGTTGATAAATTTTCAGTTTGTTGAGAATTTTCTTGAAGCTCTTTGAGGAGACTGGTGTCCTGTATTAGAATGACCCCAGCGGTATTTTTGTGGTCACTCTTCATTAATGGTGAAAAAGTCAGATTGACAGGGAATTTCCCATTAGTTGATTTGTTATAACCAATTCCTTCTACATGATGATATGAAACACCAGCGGTTATAGACTGATGGGCTTTATCAATTAAGTTTGGCTGGTCTGGGAATAGTTTTGAAAGAGATTCCCCTTCAAAGGAGCTTCGTGCCCGTTGAAAAATTTCTTCCGCAGCCTGATTAACTTTGGTAACTCTAAGGTCGGCAGAAATGACAAGAATACCGTCGACTAGAGAGGCAAAAAAATTTTTATAAAAGTTTTCAGCTTCTGCCATCCAGTTTCCATTATTGTTAGGTGGTAGGTTTAGTGCGCGATTTTTTAACTCCGGGATACGAACTTTTCTGGGTAGATTGTTTTGGAGTTGACTTAGGGGCTATTTTTGCTTCAGGGGTGGTTGTTTTTGGGGTGGTTTTTTTTTCATTAGAGGTATCTTTTTCTGCCTGTTTACCTTTAGTAGCGTTAGTATTCTGGCTTTCTGACTCCCATCCTTTTTTTCTAGCATCTGAAGGATATTCTGAGGTAAACCAACCCGATCCTTTGAAAATAAACCCAGATGCAGAAACTAAACGGTGTACCTTTCCTTTACAACTTGATTTGTTACATTTTTTAAGAGGTTTAGAGGAAACAGATTGCATAGCTTCAAAAGTGGTGTTGCATTTTTCACATTCATATTCGTAAATAGGCATCTATTGACGGCTCCTTAATAAACAACAATAATTGTAGGTTTATTCACTGGGGTTTCATTCACTCCAACAGGGAGTGGCTTTTTGAGGGAAACTACCTACTAGTAAATTGTCACACCTCAGATAACCACTTGTTAAATTTAGAGTGGCTTCCGTGAACTATTTCGAAGAAGGTTTTTTGGATACGGGCAGTGGTTTTTCCTCTTTTCCCATTACCGATTGCGCGGTTATCTATTTCTCTGACAGGGGTGATTTCTGCTGCAGTACCTGTTAGAAAAACTTCATCGGCTATGTAAAGCTCATCTCTGGTAATAAAGCCTTCTTCAATTTCAACTTTTAGATGTTTTGCGATTTCAAAAACAGCATCACGTGTGATTCCTTCCAAGTTGGAACACGATAAGGAAGGGGTTTTAAGTCGTCCTTTTGACAAAAGAAATATATTTTCGCCCGAACCTTCTGACACATAGCCTTGTGGGTCTAGCAAAATTGCTTCATCGTATCCATCACGGACAGCTTCTGATTTGGCAAGAATAGAGTTAACGTAATAACCGCAGGCTTTAGCTCGTGTCATTGTTATGTTTACGTGATGTCTTGTAAATGAAGAAATCCGAACTCGAATACCGTGGTTAATTCCCTCGTCTCCAAGATAAGCTCCCCAAGGCCAAGCAGCAATAGCGACGCGAACATCTACTCCGTTGGGGTTAAGACCCATTTGGTTATGTCCCAGAAAAACAATTGGCCGAATATAACATTCTTTCAGTTTATTTTTTTTAACAACTTGAAGGATAGCAGTAATAATTTCTTTTTTTGAAAATGGAATTTCAATACCCAATATAATTGCAGAATTAAATAAGCGGTCTGTATGTTCCTGTAAACGAAAAACAGCAGATTTTTTTTTTTTGACCTGATAACAGCGAATACCTTCAAATACCCCGAGGCCATAGTGAAGAGTATGAGTTAGAACGTGGACATTAGCTTCATTCCATGGCACAAAACTCCCATCGAGCCAGATTTTTCCAGATTTTTCCAACTTTAAGACCTTTCCCACTCAGGATTGATGACCATTAAACTTCAATGATATTAGTCGATCCCTTTAAAATCAAGACAATAAATAATTGACATGTTATAATGAGTTTGATAATTTCACTTTTTCTTAATTATGGGCCGCTAGCTCAGTTGGTAGAGCACTTGATTTTTAATCAAGTGGTCG
>JAPYPM010000070.1 GCA_029937635.1 Nitrospinaceae bacterium | reverse complement strand
TGTTCAATCTTATAATGCTGTGAAAGTCGTTGAATAACCCTTGGTTGAAAAATGTTGATATGGAGTTTAAAGTTGGTGTCGAATAATTCTTGAGTGAATTTTCCCTCAAGTCCCAGCCCATCAGTAATATAAAAAGCTTTGGCTGGCAATGCGGTTTGTTGTCCCCAATAAATGGGGTATTTCTTATGATAAAGCTTATCTTTAAATTTATCTTGTAGCTTTTTAGAAGTTTCTAAGAATTTATAACAGTGACCGCAGGAGAAGTTAAAAAATTCAATCATCTCGACTTGTTTTGCGTTCTTGAGTTTCTCAATTGAGCCGATGATCTCATATTTTCCTTTGATTTTATCTTCTGCAAGTACGAAAACTGGCAGAATTAAGCAACTAGCTATTAAAAAAAATAATGCTTTATTTATTAATGGGACTCTACAGGATTTCATGCTTAATCTCCTTAATGATATTACTACCAAAGGTCAATGTTTTATTTCCCCCCAGTATTCTAAAAAATTAAAATTGGGACTATGATTTTTAACATGACAATTATTGCAGGATTTTTTTGCATCGACTTCAAGGTTGCGTTGCGGGTTTTTTATGTGATCTAACCTTGGGTTGTGACACACTTCGCACTGAACATTTTTTAATGTTGGGGTATCTACTTCACTAACGAATCCTCCATCTTTTCCCCATCCAGTAACGTGACACTTTAAACACTCAGGGTCGAAAGCTTTATTGACGCGATTTAAAGTTTCATAGGCATGGCTGTGACGCGATATAACCCATGCTTTATGTTTGGTCGGATGACAGGTTACGCATGCTTGCTCCGACGCATAAACTTTTTGTTTTCCGCGCTCGTCTTTTCGAGATTCTAACGAAATAAAAAATAAATCTTCCACTTCTTTATTGTAATCGTTGTACCATTCTATCATTTCGGAGTCAGGTTTAATATTTGAATCTAAACGGATCATCCTTTGTTTAAATGATTTTCCCCCTTTGTTGTCAATACGTATAGTTAACTTTCCCATTTTTTGCCCTCTGGGTCCGGGCTGAACAAACATTTTCCCATTACGTTTTATATGGGTCATGTCTATAATGTCACTATCTTTTTTGATATGACCGTTGATCACCACATCAACGCCATTTAACTGCAGCATAGAAATTGCTTTCTCACGCTTCATATGAGTAAGCAAAACAACAAGATCAGGATGTTTGGAGCTTGCGAGTTGTTTGATTAGTTTTTTGGCGGTTTCTTTTGGGTTCGTGATATTTCCACCACTATGCTTGGTATCATAATATAGGTCTGGATCAATCAAGGCTAACATTGCGACAGTGAGTCCATTTTCTAGTGTCTTGATTCGTATTTTTGGTGGGCTCATCTTAACTAGTTCTGCATTGCTGAGAAGCCAAGGGAATGGCATATGATTGTTAAGAAAAGATTCTCCATAAACCAAGTCTTTGTCTCCAGGAATAACCGCATCATAATTAGATTTAGACATTGCTTGCATGATGTAACGGGCTTTAATTTTTCCTTGAGTTGAAGCCTCTTTAAAGTTGTCGCCAGTGTCGACTAATAGTATGTTTTTAGATTCCTTGAAGACCTGCTTTAGATAGGTTGATCGTCGCTCAAACCCACCTTGGTCTTCTTCTTTAGCGCACCCACACGGTTTAAGTTCGCCTAGGGTGTTCCCAGAATATACAATCGTGAGCTCACGTGAGGAGGTGGTAGAAAATGAGAGTGTATTGCTCATTACCCATAAAAAAACACAAACCGAAATCCAAATTTTGAGAATTTTATGTTTGCACATGAATCAAGAATATCGAAAAAATACAAACAAGGCAATTATGCTTTGGGTTTTAGTTTTTAGCTTTATTATGTAATTTTATTTCTAATGTTCTTTGAGAAGCACATAAAATAGGTTTAGAATAGTTTTTATGAGAAAATTTGAAATTCATATGCATTCAACTTTTTCTGATGGAGAGTTTTCTCCAACAAGATTGGTTGATATCGCTAAAAGAAATGGCGTCTCGGAACTGTCTCTGACAGATCATGATACTTTTGGGGGCATACAAGAATTTATAGAAGCGGCTAACGCAGAGGGAATCTTTGCTTTTCCCGGAATCGAAATAACGGTTCGTTATAGAGGGTTTAATCTTCACTTGCTCGCGTATTTTGAATCTGCAGAATCTTTATCAGATGATCTGTCGAATGAAGTTATGAAAATGGCATCTAAGAGAGAGAAGCGCATGCGTGAATTGATCTGCCGCGTCAACGAAGTAATCCCTGATAAATTTCGCGGAACTATAGAATATGAGAACGTTAGACGCGCTGCCGAAGGGGTTCTTGCAAGACCTCATTTAGCTAAAGAAATGGTTCGACTTGGGATCATTCCCACCACTCGAGATGCCTTTGATCGTTACCTTGTACAGTACAACGTGGAGCGAGAAAATTTGGAAATGGAAAATGCTTGCCAACTGATACGTAAATGTAATGGTATTCCGGTGTTGGCTCATCCTGGAGAGAGGTCTTACTCTTTAAGCAACCCTTCAAAAGGTAGAACTTCCGAAGATGTTCCTGAGATGGTTGAAGAGCTGAAATCTTTTGGACTTTTGGGGATGGAGTGCGTTTACCCTTACCACGAAAGGACGGGGAAAGTGGAATACTATAAAGATCTTTCACGTAAATTTGGATTAATTATCACCGGAAGCAGAGATTTTCATGGCTCTGCTACCTACCAATCGGAGCATCTTCTTGGTGCAACTAAAATGGATGCAGGTTTTTTAGAGCAATTTAAAGAAGTCTGGGCAGCTTAGTTTTAATTTACGAGGTTTTTATTGGTGCTAGTTTCAGGGATATGTTTTTTAAAATAATTTATCTTGTTGGTTTTTTTTTGGTGGCGTAATGCCAAAGTGTTTGTAGGCGATTTCAGTTGCGATTCTTCCTCGCGGTGTTCGCTGAATAAACCCTGATTGCATGAGATAGGGTTCTAGCACGTCTTCGATAGTATCTTTTTCTTCGCTGATAGAAGCAGCAAGGCTTTCCACTCCAACGGGTCCACCCCTGAACTTTTCAATGAGAGTCAACATCAGTTTGTGGTCCATTTTATCCAGTCCAAAATGATCTATTTCCATCATCGCTAAAGATTTTTCGGCCACATCTTTTGTGATAACTCCGTTGGCTTTAACCTGTGCGTAGTCGCGGACGCGTTTAAGTAGTCGGTTAGAAATGCGGGGTGTGCCTCTAGAGCGACGAGCAATTTCTCCCGCTCCCTCAGGGTGAATTTTAATTTTTAGGATCGAGGATGAACGTGTGATAATCGTCTCAAGTTCTTCGGAGCTGTAATAGTCCAGGCGGTGAACGACGCCAAATCGATCTCTTAATGGAGAAGTGAGCAGTCCTGCTCTTGTAGTTGCTCCTACTAAGGTAAAAGGAGGGAGCTCTAGCTTTATCGACCGAGCGCTTGGGCCTTGTCCAATCATAATATCTAGATTGTAATCTTCCATTGCTGAGTAAAGAATTTCCTCAATAACATTAGATAAGCGATGAATTTCATCTATAAAAAGGATGTCTCCTTTTTTGAGGTTGGTTAATATAGCAGCTAAGTCACCAGATTTTTCTATAACTGGACCGGAGGTACTTTTTATATTAGCACCCATCTCTGACGCAATTATATTTGCAAGGGTAGTTTTCCCAAGACCAGGTGGCCCATAAAATAAAACATGGTCTAATGCATCACCACGAATACGAGCAGCTTCAATAAAAATTTCTAAATTGCGTTTTGTTTTTTCTTGCCCGATGTAATCTTCGAATTGATTTGGCCTTAGGGTTGATTCAAACAAGACCTCTTCGTTATCGGCTTCGATATTTGTAATAGAATCATCCATTGAAATAACTTTAAACTAGATACTGGATAGTTTTTAATTAAAAAAATTAGGATAATAGGTTTAAACTTTTCTTAATTAAGTCTTCTATCGAGTCCTCAGGTTCCCCCTCTGGGCAAACTTTTTTTAATGCTTGTTCGGCTTGACTTTTCTTATATCCAAGGTTTACTAATGCTGAAAGAGCATCATCAAATAATACGTTTTGCGAAATCGAATCATTGGTTATTTCAGAATCGAGTGTTAACTCTCCCATTTTATCACGCATTTCAAGTATTAGGCGTGCCGCTGTTTTGCTTCCAATTCCGGGGATTGTGCTTAGTTTTTCAACATCGTTAGAGTCTATTGTTGTAAACAATTCAATAGGAGACATCCCTGATAAAATTGTTAGAGCTAGTTTAGGACCTACTTTATTAATACTAATTAGTTTTTCAAATATTTTTTTTTCATCTATTGTATAAAATCCAAATAGCTTAAGTGACTCTTCTCTTACATGAGTGTAAATATCTAAAAAAACTTCACTCTTCAATTCTGGCAAAGCATAAAATGTTGATAGTGAGACAAAAACCTGATATCCAATACCGTTAACATCAACGATGATTGCAATTGGAGATTTGTAGGTAAGTTTTCCTTTAAGGTGCGCGATCATCTTTTTTTAGGCTTTAAATTTTAACTTTGCTGAGGTTGCGTGCATGTGGCAGATAGCTACAGCAAGAGCATCGGACGCGTCAAATGGTTCAGGCTTTTCCTTGAGCTTTAAAAGAATCGTGACCATATTTTGTACTTGTTCTTTCTCGGCCCGTCCATAACCAACTACAGACTGTTTAACTTCTAACGGACTGTATTCTGCAACTGGTTTACCTTCATTAACTGCAGACAGAATTGCGACGCCTCTAGTTTGTCCAAGTTTTAAAGCTGACTTGACATTAGTGGCAAAAAACATATCTTCTACCGCTACTTCGTCAGGCTTAAAGTTTTGTATGACCGCGACCAACTCGTCGTATATCAATTTAAGTCTCTGGGGAAAGGGTTGGCGTGCTTTGGTTTTGATACTTCCCCAATAAACCACTTTGAGTTCATTATCGATTTCCTCAATAATTCCGCAACCGGTGCATTTGCTTCCGGGGTCGATACCCATCACTCTCATAATTTTAAAAAAATTGGGGGTTTTTAGAAACAGGTCCATCCTCTCTCTAGAAAAGGTGATAAGGAGAGACTAGGTAAATATTTTCGATATTTTTTTATAGTTATTTTTCCCTAGTTGAGAAAAAAATGCCTGAATGCTTAAATGTGCTAACTACTTTCAACTTAAAAGGTCCTTGTATTTATAGAGATTAAAAAAAAATTATCCGCAGGCAATTAGAGGTTTTGCTCAACTGCGGCCATCACCTCATCTGTGATGTCAAAATTTGAGTAGACCTTTTGGACGTCATCGTGGTCTTCCAGTGCGTCCATTAATCGAAGTAGTGACTTACAGTTTTTTTCTTCAACATTAACCGTATTTTGCGGAATACGGGTGAGTTCTGATGATTGGGTTTTAATATTAGCATCTTCTATTGCCTTACGTACGGTTTCAAAACTTTCTACTGAGGTTGTTATTTCATAACAGTCTTCAACTATTTGCATGTCATCCCCACCGGCGTCAATAATCAACTCCAGTAGTTCTTCCTCGCCTTTTTCGGATGTTTTTATAGAAATCAAACCTTTTTGCTCAAATATCCATGCGACACATCCATTTTCTCCCATATTTCCTCCATTTTTACTTAGGGAGGTTCGTAGTTCACCAACGGTTCTATTTTTATTATCAGTCATCACCTCCATAAAAATCGCTACACCTCCAGGACCATAGCCTTCATAAGAGGTTTCTTCGTATATAACGCCCTCTAGCTCTCCAGTGCCTTTTTTAATAGCTCGAGTCACATTTTCCTGAGGCATATTAACTTCTTTACCTTTTTGTATAGCTAGCCGTAATCTAGGGTTTCCGTCTACATCACCACCACCTATTCGCGCGGCAACAGTTATTTCCTTAATTACTTTGGTGAAAATTTTTCCACGTTTTGCGTCGGCCGCACCTTTTTTATGCTTTATTGTCGACCATTTAGAATGTCCAGACATAAATCACCAAACTAAAGTATTAAATTTTGAAAAATATTAATCGCAAGCTAATCTAGCATGGACAAGGAAAAGAGGCAATCAGGATTGATAATTTCTCATAGTTGATTGATAATTGTTTTCATGAAGACAGTAGCAATAAAAGTTGCAGGAGAATCAATTCAGGCTAGAGTTGGTGAAACCGTGATTCACGCATTGTGGAACGCTGGAAAGGCGGAGTTGATTAAAACGGGTTGTGCCGGAGGTGTTTGTGGTGCTTGCACAATAACGGTGCGTTCTCCTGAAGGAAAAATGAAGGGTACAGATCTTGCCTGTATGTGCCCTGTTGAGGAAGGGATGGAAGTTTTCCCATGTCCTGTTGATTCAGCTTTGACAGTAGCACCTGAAATGAATCCAAATGAAGAAAAACTTCGCAAAGCTTACCCAAAGTTGGATAGGTGTACCAAATGTGGTAGCTGTACCTCAGCTTGCCCAATGTCGATACCAGTAATGGATTCGGTTTTTAGAATGAGAGCAGGCCAACTTGATGAGGTGGCGGATGATTTTACGAATTGTATTCATTGTGGCCTTTGTAGATTTGTTTGTGAAGATGGCGTCCAACCTCACATGATGGGGATGTGGGTTCGCCGGTCAATAGGGTCTTCTGCGGAAAAAGAAGAGAGAAAAAAAAAGGATAAGGACTCTCACGAAATTGAGTTGGAGTGGCAGTATCTCCTAGAAGGAAGCTCTACGGATAGAATGAACAATGCTCTTCAGTTTAGAAAAAGTGGAAAAATTCAACCGTGATGGACTGGGCCAAACACTCACTTGAAAAGTTAGAGACCTCTCGTGAGGCAAGATTATGCTCAAAGCCACCGAAACTTGGGGAGGACGACGCAAAAAAAATTTTAAATCAGTACCACCCTGATTATTTGGGAATGCACCGTAATATATGCATCGGACCAAATAAAAATGATGGGAACTTCCCTCATGAACTAGCAGATCTTTTAGAAGCAGATAGTCAACTCCCGATTGACTTTGAGCCATCGGAAGACATAGAAACCGATGTTCTTATTATTGGTGGTGGTGGGGCTGGGGCCTCAGCGGCTCTTGCTTTGGAAGAAACTGGGCTTCGAGTTCACCTTGCAACCAAGTTGCGGCTAGGTGATTCCAATACTGTTATGGCCGAAGGTGGGATTCAGGCATCCTTGGGTATTAATGATTCCCCGCGGAGACACTTCTCTGATGCGTATGTTGGTGGGCACGGACAAAATAATCCAGATCTTCTCAGAATATTATGTGAAAGTGGTTCAAGTGCGATCAGCTGGTTGAGTCAGCTGGGTTGTATGTTGGATAGAAATAAGGATGGTACCTTTCAGTTGCGCCCTGGCGGCGGAACTTCTTTGCCTCGCGTTCTCGCCTGTAGAGATTATACAGGACTTGAAATTATGCGCGTTTTGAAAGATGCTGTTTTATTAAGTGGAACTACAGTCTTGCAGAATTATGCTGCTATAGAGCTTCTTGATGATGGAGAAGGGCAAGTCACCGGAGCGGTGCTATGGGATCGTAATAAGGAAAAACTTGTTACCGTTTCAGCAAGAGCTGTAATTATTGCTACCGGTGGAAGCGGTCAATTAAGATTTAATAGTTTTCCTACAAGTAACCATCTTGGAGCAGTGGGAGATGGTTTAGTTCTCGCTTACCGGCAGGGATGTAGGTTGATTAATTCTGATAGTTATCAGTACCATCCCTCAGGAAGTGTTTACCCAGAAGCTCTAGTTGGTCAGCTTGTAACCGAATCAATTCGTTCCATGGGGGCACAAGTTGTTAATTCAGAAGGAAGCCGGTTTGTCGATGAAATGACTTTTCGTGATGTTCTGGCAGCTTCCATTATTAAAGAAGTTAAAGAAAAAAGAGGAGTCCAAACTCCAACAAATAGGATTGGAGTTTGGTTAGACACTCCTATTATAGATTTACAAAACGGCCATGGTTTTTTGCAGCGCAAGTTTCCGGGAATTGTTCACAGGTTTGCGCGTTACAGTATAGACCCAGCGAAACAAGCTATTCTTATTTATCCTACGTTGCATTATCAAAATGGTGGTATCGAGATAGATAAGGATGGTTGTACCAAAGTGAAGGGTTTGTGGGCTGCTGGCGAAGTAACAGGAGGACTGCATGGAACCAATCGGCTTATGGGAAATTCGTTATTAGACATAATTATTTTCGGACGAAGGGCTGCAATATCGGCACAAAATAGTTTACCTGAAAGACGACGAGTTACTCTGACTCGTTTGAAAGAGTTTAGAGCAAGTTTGGAAATCACCTCAGCCCGACAACAATTGTTATCTCCACAACTCTTTCCCACCCAAACTGGGATGAAAATTTCATTTGAGAGAAAAGCGACCATGGGATCGCAAGATAAAAACTCAAGGTCGACCAATCAACTTTCTTTTGAACCTCCAGACCCATTTACAAAGTGAGAAAGTTACAACTATGATAGATATTGTTTCTATTTATTGGGTAAAAATACTTGCCACTCTCTTAATTTTCCTCGCTTTAATTATTTTGTTTGTGCGAAGCGCTAATGATAAATCGAACATTCCTGGCGTTGAGTTAGTTCAAAGGGAACTGGATAAGTTGAACGGCAATTACGCAGTATTTTGTAATGTGGTAATTCATTTAGAAAGAGGAGTGTCTCAAATTCCATACGTCGTGGTTTCTCCTTATGGAGTTTTTGTTGTGGCTTGCTGTTATCACTTTGGGAAAATTTCTGGACAAAAAAATGATCGAGAATGGAGGGTAAAAGCAATAGGTGTTGACGAGAGGATACTGAACCCACTTTGGGAAAACCGTAAATATGTTAACGCCCTCGAAAAAAAACTCAACCTATCACTACCTTTTATTCCTCTTGTTGTCTTTACCCATGCGAAACTCATTGATGACTTCGGTTTGGTAGCGATAAATGTAAGCCGATTGCAGAAATTTTTTTCAAGCCACACTAATGTATTGATTGGGCAGGCTGATCAAAAGTCGGTTATCGCTATTTTAAAAGAGTGAGGCTATACTGATTGTGGGTGTGGCTTATCTCCTGTTTATATGAAAAATAATAATAGTCTCGACTTTAGGGAAAAAAAGAGAATTTTTTAGGCTTTAACTTAATATTGATTTTGTGGGTAATGCTAGATTTTTAATTTAATTTTTTAATCCTTAGATAAGGTGAGTATTAAAATATGAAAAAAATGGTTTTTTTAACGTTGTTATTTCTATTTGGCTTTATTTTGGTTTCATTGCCAACGTATGTAGAATCTGCAGTCTATAAGCCGAATTGTGATACTAATAAAACTACAGTTTGCACGATAGAACTATGGTTGGCACATAAGCATAAAAAGAATAACCGGGAGATTCGAAAATTTTTAAAATCTAAGCAACTCAAAGTTTTGAGGCATACCATTCAGTATTGGAAGCCCAAAGGTGGTCACCCGCCCACCAATATAGCGATTGGCAGCATGGTAAGTGCTAAAGATGCCCGTTTGATGATCGAAATTGCATTAAAATATAATGATAAAATTGACGGTTTAATTCTTCGTCCATTAAATCCACCCAATTATGTTGCTATCGCGACTTCGGCTTGGGATGAACAGTCGGAGATTTTGATTAGCCTCGAAAATCTTGAAAAACTTAGAGACCCTAAGCTGAATACCCAACAGTTTCAGGCTTTATATGCTGAGTTAACAAATGAAGTCGAAAACTCCAAGAAAAGAGACCCATTCTATTGATTAGAATCCATCAACTTCTTGTTTATCAATTGACAAATTTCTATGAATTTGATAGAAGCGACCCTTTACATTTGATTCATTTTAGCCAGTAGAGACATCCTAATAACCATTTGTTTTTTTTGAGTAATGGGGGCAGATGTCTCGTTAGGGTTCTTTTCCCTAACTGAAGATAGTTAATTAAGTGACATTAGATACCATTTTAGATTAGGGGATTAATTATGTTGGATCTCGCATTTGCCATGGCACCACCACCAGAAGCAGCGGGCCAGGGGGGAGGGAGTCTACTTTCTCTTTTACCTCCAATGATCATGATGTTTGCGATTTTTTACTTCATTTTGATCAGGCCACAACAGAAGAAACAGAAAGATGCTCGAAAGATGCTTGAGGATTTGAAAGAAGGAGATAACGTGGTTACCTTGAGCGGGATTCATGGGACAGTTAAAAAATTAAAAGACGATATTGTGGTTTTGCAAATAGATAATAATGTAAGGATTAAAATTAATCGCTCCTCTATTGGAATGAATAGAGAGTCGAGTAAAAATTAAGAATGTATACAGACCTTAAATGGAAAATTCCTTTGATTCTATTTGCTATTCTGGGATCGGCTTATTTGGCATATCCTCTAAAGGATAAGATTGCACTCGGCCTAGATCTTCAGGGGGGAATGCATCTGGTGCTTGAAGTGCAGACGGAAAAGGCCGTTGAAGCGAGTCTGGAACGCATTGCAGATGATATTAAGCGTGAAATTGAGGAGGAGGACTACGAA
>JAPYPM010000069.1 GCA_029937635.1 Nitrospinaceae bacterium | reverse complement strand
TTGGTGCCAAATATAATTTCCTGTAGACATTTCAAGAGCTGAATTAAAGCAAACATCAATCATCTTGTGAGGATCCGAAGGGCTGTATTGATTTTCTGTAAAATTCAAAAGCCTTACTCTTTTATCCTTACCTTCAAGCTCATGCAAAAGTTCTCTTGTTTTTATAGTTGCCCCATTGTTTATTAGAATGATTTCTAGGTTATCGTATGTTTGCTCTAATACGGCGTATACAGTTTGTCTCAGAAATTCAGGGCGATTATATGTGTGTATAATAATAGTGAATTTTGATGACCCAACAGATTTGATTGATTGTTTCAAGGACAGCTCCAGGACATCTTAGCTTTTGGGAGTTTGTTAAAATGCTAGTTGATTTTTGTGGTAATCTTCCAGTTGGATGGCAAGAAAACGATCGAAAAATTTAGTTAAAAGTGTAATATGACCTTATTCCACGTTTAATACTTTTCCAAAAATACTTGCTTCATTATACACCTGAAGATACTCTCGATTCTAGAAAACTTTTGTTATCCACAGAGGAATTAGTGTTAATGATTAAACCTTGACCTAATTTAATCTCAGGGACAATAACCGATTCGATAACTTAAAGTTGCGTTATTCTCTCGATATGAAAATTCCAGGAAAAGGCTAGAATACTGGCATCGCGAAGAGAAGATTTTCTTTATTTATTCTCGTTGAATATTTCTTAAGGAAAATTATTGCTGTAAATCCACGGATTCTTTTTCGTAAGCCCTTTCAACATTCCTTTCTGGAAATTCACTGCACCATATTCAGCGACCAAGGCCAAGTTTCGACGGGGTAACAAGAGCCCTTGCCAACTTGAAGAAGGACGCTGTTTGTTGTATCATTCTCTCATCTTGACGACTAAACTCTTACACCTGCTAGGGGGATGGTCGGTTATGATTTATTATTATTCTTGAGTTAAAACAACCTTTTTGGCTCGGCAGGACTTGAAGATAGTATGATTCGCAACAAGCGTTATAATATTCAATGGAAATCCGTTTTTGACCTTGTTGGCGAACTTTAAATCAACAATGCGGTCATTTTTTATCTCAGTTATCTCCGGTAGCAGCAAGGTTTAAACTCCAATAAAAGAATGCGGTTTAATAACTTGCCCAGAGATCGCAGAAATACCGCTCTTATTCAACCTACAGTCAATATGTCAGATAATTACGCTATAGATGGCCATAAACTGGCCTATCATCCACAAAGAGTTGCCCAATTATTAGATGCCGGAGACGATTGGGAAAAGTCCAAAAGCATCTATCCAATATACATAGAGGTATCTCCAGTTGGGGCCTGCAACCACCGCTGTACCTTTTGCGGTGTCGATTATATTGGATATAAATCGATTTCCTTAGACTATGAAGTATTAAGAGAGCGTCTGAAGGAAATGGGTTCATTGGGAGTCAAAAGCATTATGTATGCTGGAGAAGGAGAACCTTTGTTGCACAAAAAGATCAACGAAATTGTACAAGCAACACATGATGCTGGTATCGATATCTCGTTCACTACCAATGGCACCCAAATGGATGAAGCTTTTATCAAATCCTCTCTCCCTTTGACTCGTTGGGTCAAGCTTTCTGTCAATGCTGGAACGCCCGCAACCTATGCAAAAATTCATCAGACTAAGGAACGAGACTTTGATAAAGTAATTGAGAATATCGCTCAGGCTACCCGGTTCAAACGAGATCAGAATCTTACTTCCACAATTGGGGTGCAAACCTTATTGCTCCCAGAAAACGCTGACGAAATCGAGGAGCTTGCTCGACTTTGCCGAGATGAATTGAATGTCGATTACTTGGTGATTAAGCCTTACTCTCATGTTGAAATGAGTCATAATAAGAAATATGCTACGATCGATTATTCGCCTTATGTAAATATTGGCGAACAGTTAGATGAATGGAATACAGATAAATTTAAAATCATATTTCGGGAAAATTCGATAAATAAGTATAACTCTGATGGTGGTCGAGGTTATACCACATGCTATTCAACACCCTTCCTTTTAGCCTACGTAATGGCCAGTGGGGCTGTGTACGGATGTAGAGATCATCTTTTGGACCCTCGTTTTGAATATGGCAATATAAACGAACTTTCTTTTCAGAATGTATGGGAAGGAGAAAAACGGCGAAAAAACGTCAATTTTGTTCTTAAAGAGTTGGATTTAAAAGATTGCCGGAAAAACTGTCGCATGGATGAACCCAACCGTTTTCTATTTAGACTGAAAGAAGATCCTGTTTCTCACGTAAACTTTATTTAGCCCGTTTTAAAAATGAATAAAAATGCATTGGTGACTGGCGGAGCGGGATTTATAGGCAGTCATTTGATAGAGGCATTGTTGGCCCGCGGACATCGAGTAACGGTGGTAGATAATTTAGCCTGCGGTCGTAAGGAAAACCTGCCTATCCACGAAAATCTGATTTTTATGGAGGTCGATATTTGCGACCGCAATGCACTTGAACCCTGCTTTGAAGGAGTTGATTGGGTTTTTCATTTAGCCGGATTGGCTGATATTGTTCCTTCGATCGAAAACCCCAGTGCCTATTTCAGTGCTAATGTTGAAGGGACGCTAAATGCATTGGAATTTGCTCAAGCTGCTGAGGTCAAGAGGTTTGTTTATGCGGCCTCCTCTTCGAGTTATGGTGTTCCTGATATTTATCCCACACCTGAAGCTACCCCGATTAATCCTCAATATCCCTATGCCCTGACTAAATATATGGGGGAAGAATTGGTAATGCATTGGGAGCAAATTTACAAACTTCCTGCGGTTGCTCTTCGCTTATTCAATGTGTACGGTCCGCGTTCACGAACTTCTGGAACGTATGGTGCCGTCTTTGGTGTTTTTCTGGCACAAAAAAATCACGGTAAACCTTTTACTGTTGTTGGAGATGGAACTCAAACAAGGGACTTTACTTTTGTTACTGATGTTGCAGAAGCATTTATCTGTGCAGCAGAGTCTGATGTTTCGGGTGAATGTATGAATGTTGGAGGTGGAAACCATTATAGCGTTAATGAACTGGTGAAACTTCTGGGAGGGGAAATCGTCTATATCCCGAAACGCCCTGGTGAACCTGATTGCACCTTTGCCGATGTAAGTAAAATTTGGACTCTTTTAGGCTGGAAAGCCAAAGTTTCTTTTGATGAAGGTGTCCGGCAAATGCTTGAGCATATGAATGATTGGCGAGAGGCGCCAGTTTGGGAGCCTGCATCCATCGAAAAGGCAACAGAAAAATGGTTTCGTTATTTAGGAGAAGAAAAAAATGTTATCCGATAATCATCCCCTCAAAACGCATGCTGAAAAGTTGCAGGCTCTGATTACCTCCGCAGAATTTACGGATGAACGTAGGGAACCCTTATCTTACCCAGATGGTTTCGAAAGCACCTTAGGGATGCTTAAGGAAGCTCGGGAACAAAAGGCATGCGTGTTTCTGATTGGCAATGGAGGAAGTGCCGCTATCGTCAGCCATATCTTCAACGACTTTATTAATGTCGGCAAGCTTCGCGCTTTCACTCTTCACGAGTCCTCGCTGGTGACTTGCATATCCAATGATTATGGCTATGAAAATGTTTACTCGAAGCCTCTTAAAACTTTGGCTCAACCAAATGACTTGCTAATCGCAGTCAGTAGTTCTGGCAAGTCTGAAAATATCCGTAATGCGGCAGATAGCATTAAAAAAATTGGTGGGAAAGTAATTACCTTGAGCGGGTTCGATAGCGACAATCCTCTTCGCGAAATGGGGGCTGTTAATTTCTGGCTGAACTCCACTGATTATGGATTGGTTGAGGTAGGGCATATGTTTTTTTTGCATTGTCTATCTGACCATTTGAAACCATAAATCATTACTATGTCACAAGAAAAAATTCTTTCACTGGTTGATTTGGCCCAGAAATCCGCGCAGATTAGAAAAGAGGGAAAGCGGATTGTTTTGTGTCACGGCACCTTCGACTTAATGCATACCGGTCATATTCGTTATCTCAAGAGTGCCAGGGAAAAAGGGGATGTTCTTTTTGTGACCGTGACGGCAGACGCTTTTGTCAATAAAGGACCTGGTCGACCTGTTTTTCCGCAAGAACTACGTGCCGAAAATTTATCATCTCTTGCTTGTGTTGATTTTGTATCCATCAATCACGCACCAACAGCAGTGAATGTGATTTCCGAGCTCAAACCTCATGCTTACTCCAAGGGCAACGATTATAAAAATCTTGATGAAGATGTTACAGGAAATATACACTTAGAAAAGAAAGCAGTTGAAGAGGGTGGCGGAGAAATCATTTTTACAGATGAAATTACTTTTAGTTCTACTGAGTTACTCAATGATCATTTTGGGGTGTTTCCCAATGAAACCAAACAATACCTTCAGAAGTTTTCAAAGAAGTATAATGATGCCAAAATAATTGAAATGCTCAATAGTTTGAAGCCTCTCAAGGTTCTTGTGGTGGGAGATACCATTATTGACGAATATCATTTTACGACTCCCTTAGGAAAGTCAGCGAAAGGAAACCATTTATCCGTTCAATATAATTACCGCGAACGATTTTTGGGTGGAAGTCTTGCTATCACTAATCATGTGTCCGGGTTTGTAGAGAAGGTAAAGATTGTTTCTGGCTTGGGAAGGGAAAAGGAAAGTGAAGAATTTATTCGTGCAAACCTGCCTAAAAATATTTCCCCCGAATTTTATTATTTTGTTGATGCTCCTACTGTTGTGAAGCAAAGGTTTGTCGATTCAGACCTAAATAAACTTTTCGAGGTTTATATGTATGATGAGAATCCCAAGCTCGAAAATTCAGGAGAGGATATTTGTAATTGGTTGGATCAAAATGTCGAAGATTTTGATGTGGTGATAGTTTCAGATTTTGGTAATGGTTTCATTACACCTGAAATGATCGAACCTATCTGTAACCGCTCCCGGTATTTGGCTGTCAATACTCAGATAAATAGTGGAAACCGTGGGTATCATGCTATAACCCGATATCCACGGGCCGATTTTGTATCTCTTAACGAACCTGAAGCGCGATTAGCAACTCACAATCGGCGCGACTCAATTGAACATCTGGCGCAAAATTTAGCAGCCCAACTGAGCGTCAAGCATTTCGCTGTTACCCGAGGAACGAAGGGAGTTATGTTGCTAGATAATGAAGGAGGAAAAACCTATACAGTTCCTGCTCTTTCAACCAAGGTCTTGGACCGGGTTGGTGCTGGAGATGCTTTTTTAGCGTTTTCCGCGATGTGCCTTGGGAAAGGAATTTCCCCAGAAGCTGCAGTTTTTGTTGGAAGTGCTGCTGCTGCACTGGATGTGCAAATCGTTTGCAATAAGAAGCCTATTAGCTCTGGAGATCTTCTTAAGTATCTTGGTACATTACTCAAATAAACCTCTGGTAACACGACAAGAAAAAAAGGAACGCCCCCTCTTGGCAAATAGAATTGGTATAGATTTAGACAATACGATTCTAAAATATGATGAATTATTTCATTTGTTAGCTCTAGAGCAGTCATGGATTGATCAGTTTTGTTTGCCTGATAAGGACGCTGTTAAAAACGCTTTATTTAAAAAAGCGGATGATTTTGATCAAAGCGAGAACCGCTGGCGGCAACTACAAGCATGGGCTTATGGGAGCCATATCGGTAAAGCTCTGGTGTTTGATGGTTTATTTGATTTTGTGGGATGGGTTCAAAAATGTGGGGGTAGATTGTTCATTGTGAGTCATAAGACAGAGTTTTCAAATTATGATCCCAGCGTGTCATTGCGAGATGCCGCCTTGAATACTTTAGATCAGCGTGGTTTCTTTAAACCGGTTAACAAAGGTGGCTACGGATTCGAACAGCAAGACGTGTTTTTTGCATCTTCTCTGGATGAGAAAATTCAAAAAATTAGGGAGCTAAATTTAACACATTTTATCGATGATTTGCCTAAAGTCATTTGTCATGAAGAGTTTCCAAATGAAACCAGAAAAATTCTGTTCTCCTCGACATCAATTAAGAAGATGGATGAAATACTTGTTTTCCCAGTGTGGAGGGATGTTGAAGAATATTTTCATCTTTCAAACTGGTTGGAGAAAACCTTTCAATCTTCAATATTGCATATTCAACTTTTGCCTTCGTCTGGAAATAATCGGATATTTAAGGTCAAGTTGAAAGATGGGAATAATTATGTGATTAAACAATACCTTCACCTGAATGAGGATTTGCGGCCCAGAATGCAGGCGGAATTTGGTCACCTGAATGCTTTATGGAAGCTTGGGTTTCAGAATATTCCCCAACCTATTTTGAAAGAAGGGAGTTGGGCAGTGTATTCTTTGATCGAGGGAACCTCTGTTAAATCGATTGAATTAGCAGAGATAGATGAAATTCTTTCTTTCCTGTTACGTTTGTCAGATATCTCAAGTGAGCTTAGGGAGTTTTCTATTCTTCCAGGATCGGATTCGCGAGCCTGCTTGGGTGATTATATTGATCAGATTGAAAGGCGTTATAATCGCCTTGTGCAAGAGGCCAGCACTTCTGATTTAGAAAAAGAAATCAACGTTTTTTTTGAACAAAAATTATTGCCTCATAAAGAGTTTATTTTTAGTAAATTTTATGATTCTATAGAGTCCTTGGGCTGGGACTTGCGTCGTCCTTTTGAAGAAACTCAACAAATATTTAGCCCTTCGGACCTTGGGTTTCATAATATCCTTGCCAGCGCAACCGATAAGGGGAGGCTGATTTTTCTTGATTTCGAATATTCGGGATGGGATGACCCCGCCAAACTACTAGCAGATTTTTTTCATCATGTGGGTCAGCAGGTTTCTTGGGAACATAAATGGTATTTGCTTGGAAAATTTGCCGAGCACCGAAAACAAGATCCTGATTTTCTCAGACGTTGGGAAACTGTAATAGATATGATTGGTCTTGAATGGGTGTTGATTGTATTAAATATAATTGATCCACAAGAAATGAGAAGAAAAAGATTTGCAAACCCGAGCTTGGATCCAGTCGACCTTATAAAAACCCGGCTAAGCAAAGCGAGTCAAATGATAAATGAAATGTCAGAAAGAAGGAAACGTGGGGAAGATAAAATTTCTATTCCCTCGAAAAAACAGGTGATGACGCATTGATAAATAATCCTGAATTTGATGAACGTTGTTTAAAAACCCGAAAAGATATTTTGGAAATCGTTCGTTTTGGGAAAAGAGGGCACATTGCTTCGGCATTTTCCATGGTAGAGATCCTTGTTGTTCTCTATGATTACATTTTAAACGTGAACCCCGAAAACCCTGAATGGCTTGAGCGGGACCGGTTTATTTTAAGCAAGGGCCATGGTTGTCTGGGCTTATATGCCATTTTATGTGACAAAGGTTTCTTTTCCTCGGAACTTTGGAAAGGGTTTTGCGCTTTTGATGGAGTTTTGGGTGGTCACCCAACCATGGAGAAGGTTCCAGGCGTTGAAGCTTCTACAGGTTCTTTAGGGCATGGATTGCCAATTGGGGTGGGACTTGCTCTCGCTGCAAAAATGGATAAAAGGAACTCTCGCACGTTTGTGCTTCTCGGTGATGGAGAATGCAACGAAGGTTCTAACTGGGAAGCTGCCATGGGCGCATCCAAGAACCAACTGGACAATCTTGTGGTATTAGTTGATTACAATAAGCAACAGGCCTTCGGTTCAACTTATGAAGTGTGTGACTTGGAACCATTCGCCGATAAATGGCGAGCTTTTGGGTTTGAAACACTGGAAGTCGATATGGTTAAGGAACCCTATAATTTGAAGACATTGCTTTCGGGTCTACCATTAGCCGAAGATAAACCTACGGCAATAATTTGTCATACTATAAAAGGTATGGGCGCACCATTTATGGAAGGGAATATGGATTGGCATCACAAATCAAAAATTACCGATGAAGAAATTGAAAAAGTTCTTTTGGCTTTGGAGGATTGAGCTATTCGTAAGCGTGGATTAAATACTATTTATCAGTTGGCCAAAGAAAACCTGGATGTGGTTTATGTGGGGTCGGATGTAGGTATTGGAACTCTTAAGGAGTTTCAAGAAGAAATGCCGGACAGATATTTTGTCGAAGGAGTGGCTGAAGCTTATGTGATTGGGATGGCCGCTGGACTTGCAATGTCGGGGAAAATGCCCTTTGTAAATACGATTGCTACATTTTTAACTCGACGATGCTACGATCAGATCGCCATTGATGTTTGTATGGGAAACCACGATGTTCGGCTTTACGCCAATGGTGGGGGGTTAGTCTATGCTCCATTAGGCCCGACTCATTTAGCAACGGATGATATTGCCCTAATGCGTGCCCTCCCGAATATGACAGTCATTGTTCCTGCAGATGCAGATGAAATGGAACGCGCAGTTCTTGCTTCAGGTCAACATAAAGGGCCTATCTACTTTAGAGTTGCGCGAGGGGGAGATCCATTGGTCCCACAGGATGATCACGATTTTAAAATTGGCAATGCCAATGTCTTACGAGAGCCAAAAGAAATTCTATTTGTTGCGGCCGGAATTATGGTGCACCGAGCCATTGAGGTTGCAGACCAACTGAAGTCTGAAGGGATCCAGGCAGGTGTGATTAATTTGCACACTATCAAACCTCTGGATACAAAGACTTTGTCCTGTTATCTTTCTACTACGCCAAATGTGATTACCTTGGAGGAGCACTCAATCATTGGTGGTTTGGGGAGTGCTATAGCCCAATTGATTGCCGAAGGAGCAAGACACCCTCAGGGATTATTTAGAATGATGGGGATTCCTGATTGCTTTCCAGGAAAATATGGTAGACAGGGGGATTTAATAAAATATTTCGGCTTAGAGGTCAAAAATGTTTTAGAGGTGTCCCGCCAGATGTTGTCAGAGCAAAAAGTTTTGACTGTATGACCTCGACTGAAGCTAGTAATGGCAATGTAGGAATAATTTTAAAGTTTTTTTTAAATTTATAGGTGTTTAATGCCTCTAGTAACTGAACCCACCATTTATAATGCCGATGAGGCCAATGTAATCGATCAGTTTCTAAAAACGGGATACATTATTTTTCCGGTTGAGGATTTAAATAGTCTGGCAAAAATTCGAAGTAATCTTTACGAAAATGCTGTTAAGGCTTTAGAGCTGGATTCGCCCCCTCCCGAATCAGATTTTTTTGACAATGCTCAAAAGTTTATTCTTCCTGAATACCTAAATGAGATTCGACTTGGGCTTATTGATAAGCTTAATAAAAATCCTGATAATGCTGCATTATTTTACTCGCTTGCAAAAAATCATTTGGGGTGGATTGTTGGGAATGAAATGGCTATTCAGCGAAGTTATAATTTAGGTATCCAATTGCCTAAAGATAGCAGTTCTATTTTACCGCTCCATTCAGATGTTTGGTCTGGAAACTCCCCTTACGAAGTAGTACTTTGGACTTCCTTTGTGGATTGTCATAAAACAAAATCCATGTATTTGCTCCCTTTAAAGGAAAACCAAAAAATCATATCGAATTTTCAAAAATATTCTTCAATGACTGCAGAAGAAATATTTTCAGAAGTTGAAGATAAGGTTGTTTGGCTAGAAGTTCCATACGGCCATGTGGTGATTTTTTGGCATGGTTTACTTCATGGGAATCGTATCAATGAAGAAGAGAAAAGCCGGTGGACGGTAAACTTGCGCTTCAAAGGTCTGTTAACTCCCTATCATGCAAAAGAGTTAGGTGAATATTTCATGCCTTTGACGATTCGCCCCATCACACGAATCGGATATCAATATAAGAAACCAAAAATCTGATGAATAAAAATTGGCGAGGATACATTTTTAGTCGTGAAATAGGAAAGCAAGTTGTTCCTCAGAGGGTTCAAAACCTAGTCATTAGAACTTGCGCAGAGCGACATGGTTTAACCTATCTACTCAGTGCCACTGAATATTATATGGATGACTGTTATATGATGTTGAAATCTGTATTGGATGAGCTTGGGCAAATCGAAGGTATAATTTTTTATTCAACTCACCAACTGCCATCAGATACTAACGAGCGTATGAAAATATATGATAAAGTTTTAAACTCTAAGAAGGGCTTAAGGTTTGCGTTGGAGGACTTAGCCCTTTTCGACGAAAAAGATGTTAAGCTCATCGAAGATTTGAAATTCTGCAATGAGCTGAGCGCTCAAGCTATTGATCTCGATTCTTATCAAGAATCGTTAAACTAAACTGCTTGAAAGAATACCATGGAGAATGTTGATTTCATAACAAGTCTGCATACCCGAACTAAGCGTGACTATGTTGGCAGGGTGACCGATGCCGATAAAGCAGAATGCGCTACTGTAGCCAGGCAATGGGGGAAAGATTATTGGGATGGCGAACGAAAGTATGGATACGGGGGTTATAGCTATGATGGCCGCTGGTCTGTTGTAGCTGAATCTATGATAAAGAAATATGGATTGACTGATACTTCCAGCATTCTGGATGTAGGTTGTGGTAAAGGTTTTTTACTATATGAATTGAAGAAAATATTGCCAGGAGCAAAGGTTAGAGGGATTGATATTTCTGCCTATGGAATTGAAAA